>JAUSAO010000090.1 GCA_030652475.1 Gallionella sp.
AAAAAACACGAACAAATTCAAATGCATATCCTGATTTGTTGCATCACCCGTTGGGTGCGTTGCTCAATTTATGTAGTCGATTGTTTTCTTTCGTGAATTTCGTGCTTTTCGTGGATGAAATGAGGTTTTAAGGTTAATCAATCTGCATGATGCGGTGAATGTCTGCCATAATGGGCGCATAAATTGCGGAGATTTAAATGTTCATCTGGGAGCAGTCTGATTGGCCACGTTGGCGCTTTGATGCGAGTGTGCTTTCAACCGCACTGGCCAGCGTTCGCCATTCGCAGGGGCGTTTGATGGGACGAATGGAGGGGCTTGGTTTTGCGCTGCGCGACCAGGCTAACTTGCAGGTGTTGACAGAAGACGTATTAAAAACCAGCGAGATCGAAGGTCAGCAACTGAACCCCGATGCGGTGCGTTCTTCCATTGCCAGACGTCTGGGGGTGGATATCGGCGCGCTGGTTACCGCCGATCGGCATGTGGATGGGGTGGTTGAAATGGTGCTGGATGCAACCGGTGGCTTTGCCAATTCGCTGACTCGGGAGCGCTTGTTCGGCTGGCATGCAGCGCTTTTCCCAACAGGGTATAGCGGTCTTGCGAAAATCAGGATAGCCGATTGGCGCGATGATGCAGATGGCCCGATGCAAGTTGTGTCGGGTTCTGTTGGTCGCCAAAAAATACATTATGAGGCGCCGCCTGCTGAGCGCCTCGCGTCAGAAATGGACGAATTACTGCTTTGGTTCAATAGTGAGCAAGATATCGATCCGGTCATTAAGGCGGGACTAGCCCATCTATGGTTTGTCACCCTCCATCCGTTTGACGATGGCAATGGGCGGATTGCCCGCGCTATCGGTGATATGGGACTGGCCAGGTCGGAGAAGTCCGCCCAACGCTTCTATAGTTTATCTGCGCAAATTCAACGCGAGCGCCGCGAATACTACGATTTGCTTGAACAGACCCAGAAGAGCGAACTGGACGTGACGGCTTGGCTCGCGTGGTTTTTGGCGTGTCTGGGGCGTGCAATCGAGGGCGCTGAAAGCACGCTTGGAATGGTGATTGCCAAGGCGCGATTCTGGGAGCGGTGTGCAGGTATATCGCTGGGCGAGCGACAGGTTAAATTAATCAATCGGCTCCTTGATGGATTTGAAGGAAAACTTACCAGTTCCAAGTGGGCGGCAATTGCCAAGTGCTCCCCTGATTCTGCGCTGCGCGACATCAATGATTTAATTGAGCGCGGCGTGTTGAAAAAATCCGAGGGGGGTGGCAGGAGTACGAGTTACGAATTGCTGTTTGAATGAGGACAAGTTAAACAATGGTAAATAACCTGCTTACGCCTCATCAAAGCCAATACTTCGCCTGGTTTTGTTGTGATTCAAGCATTGAGCGTATAATGCAGCGGTTTTAGCTGACTCAGCCCGACTATCTTGAAGAGAATAGATCATTGAATAACATCAGTTTTGAAGACTTGAATCTGGCGCCGGAAATCCTCAGGGCGCTTACCGAATCCGGTTATACCGTCCCCACACCGATACAGGCACAAGCCATCCCCCTGGTACTCGAAGGGTGCGATTTGATGGCCGGGGCGCAAACGGGAACCGGAAAGACGGCGGCCTTTGCGTTGCCGATGCTACAAAAATTGCTGCCCTTGGCGACGCCCAGCCCGTCGCCGGCACGTCACCCGGTGCGTGCGCTGATACTGGTTCCGACCCGCGAACTGGCAATTCAGGTGGAAGCCAGTGTGCAGGCCTATGCAAAACACAGCCATTTGCGCTCCCTGGTGGTGTTTGGCGGGGTCGATATCAAGACGCAAACGCCGCACCTGCGAACCGGGGTGGAGATACTGGTCGCGACGCCCGGTCGTCTGCTGGACCATATCGAGCAGAAAACGGTGCAGTTGAATCAGGTGCAAATGCTGGTGCTGGACGAGGCGGATCGTATGCTGGATATGGGCTTCATGCCTGACCTGAAGCGCATACTCGCCCTGTTGCCAAAACAGCGCCAAACTCTGATGTTCTCTGCAACATTTTCAAATGAAATCAAACGATTGTCGGAAGATTTTCTGGTGAGTCCCAGGTTGATTGAGGTCGCACGCAGTAATGCCACCTCGGAAAATATTACGCAAAAAGTTTACCTGGTCGGACATGCAGAAAAGCATGATTTGCTGGCACAGTTGCTGCGTGGCAGCGATGCCAAGCAAACGCTGGTGTTTACCAAGACGAAATTGACCGCCAGCCGTCTGGCGCGTCAGTTGCACCGTGAAGGCTTTGCTGCCGATGCGATTCATGGCGATAAGAGTCAGTTGGAACGCATACAGGCGCTGGATGCCTTTAAACAAGGCAAGACTGCCGTGCTGATTGCGACCGATGTGGCCGCCCGTGGCCTGGATATCGATCATCTGCCCATGGTGATCAACTACGAAATACCCAGTGCCCCGGAAGACTATGTGCATCGCATAGGCCGCACTGGTCGCGCCGGGGCATCCGGCATGGCGGTTTCGCTGGTTGCGCCGGAAGAAGAAAAATACCTGCTTGAAATTGAAAAGCTGATTAAAACCACCATTCAACGGGAAGCGCCGCTGCCGACACGATCACCCGCGCCTGCCGCGCGCGCGCCGCGCGCCGAGTCTCGTCCCGAGCATCATGTGCATATCCGTGCGCAGCATACACCGGTATCGAAAACGCCTGTCCATGACGCGTGGTTCAACAAGCCTTATGAACCCTCTGCCAGCACCCGCGTGGTGACACCGCCGCGCGATCTGCCGAGCAAACCGAAAAGCCAGTTGCCGGCCTTATTTATGCGCAGGAAGGCAAATCCATCTGATGCAGAAGACTGATCCATCTAAGGTGCGCGCATTTTTGCAGAATGGCCTGAAGCGGCTCGGCTATTTTTTGCTTGCAACACTCCTGGCCACGTCACTGACCGCCTGTAATAGCGTACCCAAGCCCGTCATTCCGGATACGCCCGTTGCAGTACGCCCGGCACCGAAAATTGCGCTGGTGCTGGGGGGGGGCGGGACGCGCGGTTTTGCCCATGTCGGTGTCATCAAGGCCTTGGAAGTGCAGGGCATCTACCCGGACATCATCGTCGGCACCAGTGTCGGCTCGGCGATAGGCGCGCTGTATGCGGCAGGTTACAACGGCTTTCAGTTGCAGGAGATGTCCATCCCGATGAAGGAAGAGCGGGTGATAGACTGGTCCTGGCCCAACCGCGGCCTGTTCACCGGCAAGCCCTTGCAGACTTTCATCAATCAGGCCGTAAAACAGGTTCCGCTGGAAAAGCTGCGCCGTACTTTCGCGGTCGTCGCCACGGATCTGGCCAGCGGTGAAAAAGTTGTTTTTCGTACCGGTAACACGGGCATGGCTGTCAGCGCGTCCTGCGCGGTGCCCGGTGTGTTTCAGCCTGTCGTCATCAACGGTCGCAGCTATGTAGATGGGGGCTTGGTCAGACCCGTGCCGGTTTCTGATGCGCGTGCGCTGGGTGCCGATTTCGTGATTGCCGTGAATATCTCCCATTTGCCGCAAAACAACAAAACGGAAACCACGGTGGAAGTGTTGATGCAAACTTTTGACATCATGAGTCAGACCATCAATCGCTACGAATTATCGAATGCAGATGTGGTGATACGCCCAGTCACGAAAGAGATCGCCCAGAGCAGTCTGGATGACCGACACCTTGCGATACTGGAAGGCGAAAAAGCCGTCGCTGCTATCCTTCCTGAACTCAAAGCCAAGCTGGAAAAACTGCGTAAGGAACGTTGAGCGATCGCGGCAGCATGACAGAGAGACGCGCAACAGTGACGAGTCAGCGTATCTCGTGAGCAGACCTGATCGCTGTCCCCGGCGATTTCTGCGTACATAGCCTATCCCATACAGTGGCTTCCGCTTCAAGCAAGAGTTGCCCGGAAAATTCCAGTGCCGATGCCAGATGGGTTTCGGCTGGCGGGGAGGGCGACTCGCCCAATTCGAATCGTTCACCACGGATACACAGGACAAAGGCATCGGGTGATGGCTGACGGTAGAACTGCTCATACACCTTGAGCAGAGCCTCGGGTAGCAGTGCATGGCTGTAGAGTAACGCTTCCTTGCTCATTTGCGCGCGATAAAAAGCGTAGGGTGCCGGCGTATCCATTCCCGCATCGATAAATAGAACTAATCGTCTGTCCTGCATATCCATGACGTGTTCGACTTGCAGCTGGAAGTCTTCTATCAGCTCGAACTGTTCAACGGGACTCAGCTCACTTTTCCACGCTCCTGAATTTAACCAGGCATCCAGTTTTCGCACCAGCATGGGGCCGAGTGCATCGTCGCCGCGCGACTCGTTGCCGATGGCAAAAATCAGAACGGGTGCGACCATTAACCCAATACCCCATCGCCCGTGCGGGACAGAAAGGATAGCCGTTCACCGGCTTCATTCAGCACTTCGACTTCCAGCGGCATCTTGCCCAGCGCATGGGTGGCGCAGGACAGGCACGGGTCGAAGGCGCGTACCGCCACTTCGATATGATTGAGCAGGCCCTCGGTGATCTCGTGACCGTGCAGATATTGCTGCGCAACGCGGCGCACCGCTTCGTTCATCGCCTGATTGTTGTGGGTGGTGGAGACGATCAAATTGCACATGGTGACCAGATCATTTTCGTCCACGCGATAGTGATGGATCAGTGTGCCGCGCGGTGCCTCAATCACGCCCACCCCCTCAAAGCCGCGCTCCCCCGTCACGATCAGATCGCTGCCGGTGATGTCATCGTTGTGCAGCAGGTCTTTGATCATCTCGGCGGCATGCAGCATCTCTATCATGCGCGTCCAGTGGTAGCCGAGCGGCGCGTGCATCGGCATTACGCCGCTGTAGGCGATGAATGCACGACGTTCGATCTCGGCCAGAGGGGTTGAGATGAAGTCGCAATTCTGTATCCGCGACATCGGGCCGACGCGATACCAGCCTTTTTCTTTACCCAGCGGCTTGAGGTAGGGGAACTTCATGTAGCTCCAGTTCTTCACCTCCTCGCCAATCAGATCGGTGTAGTTCTGGTAGTCCACTCCGTCAAACAACATGTTGCCGTTTTCGTCCCGGCCGCGCAGCTGTCCGTGATACAAATCCAGCCCGCCGTCGAAACCGACCATGGACATAAAGTTGGCGCGGAAGGCGCCGAAGCTGTTGTACAGCGCGGGATTCCGGTGATGCAACTCTTTCACCATCTGCACCGCATCGCGGCTCCAGGCGACCATCTGGTAGATGTCACGGAGCAGTTCGTCGCGTTCCGCGATGGAAAGCGACTTGTTCACTCCGCCGGGAACCGCACCTGTGCCGTGCACGCGTTTGCCCGCCGTGTGACGGATTACCTCCTGGCCGAATTTGCGCAGCAGGATGCCGCGCCTGGCCGTCTCGGGGTATTTCTCGGCCACGCCGACGATGTTACGTTTGGCGACATCGCTGTCGAAACCGAACAGCAGGTCGGGCGAACACAAATGAAAAAAGTGAAGGGCGTGCGATTGCAGTATCTGGCCGTAGTGCATCAGTCGGCGATTCTTCTCGGCGGTCGGCGTCAGATATTTTGCGCCGACGATGGCATCCAGCGCCTTGCTTGCCGCCAGATGATGGCTCACCGGACAGATGCCGCACAGGCGTTGCACCATCACTGGCACTTCCCAGTAGGGGCGTCCCTGGATGAATTTCTCGAAACCGCGAAACTCGACGATGTGCAGCCGTACCTGATGCACGCGGTTCTTGTCATCGAGCAGGATGGTGACCTTGCCGTGACCTTCGACCCGCGATATCGGGTCAATGGCGACGCGGCGCAGGTTCTCGGGATGGGCGGCAGTTTCTAACAGAGAAGACATGGTGTTTTCCTAAAGGCTAAAACTTTATCCGCAGATTACGCAGATTGACGCAGATTTCATGATTCAATATTTTTGTTTTTAACCCAAATTACCCATTGGGAAAATCTTCCCCCATCCCCCCTCCGACTCCCCCCTTGAAGGGGGGAGAGTATGCCACTGTGCCTTCCCCCTCCCCCTCCCCCTCCCCTTGAAGAGGGAGAGCATGTCACTGTGCCTGCCTTTCCCCTCCTCTTGAAGTGGAGTATGTCACTGTGCCTGCCTTTCCCCCTCCCCTTCAAGGGGAGGGTTGGGGTGGGGATGGGTTAAATTCAGCTAATGAACAATCTGATTTTAATCTATTCAATCTACGAAATCTGATGGAACTACTCAATTCTTGCTAAGAGCTATGTACTTTAACTTATTGATGCAGACGATAATTTTTCTTAATCGTAATGAATCAGCCCATGGCCCAGTTCGGGCTCACGGCCTGCCAGCAGATCGGTCAGCACTTTCCAGATGGCATCGGCGGAAGGCGGGCAGCCGGGGATGAAATAATCGACTTTCACCACTTCATGTATCGGATGCACCTTGTCCAGAGGCAGCGGCAATTCGGGATCGTTCGGGATGAAGCCGTCCACCAGGCCGTGTTGTGCGTGATAGACCTCTTCCAGTATCGCAGCCAGAGACAGATGGTTGCGCTGTGCAGGCAAACCGCCGTTGACGGCACAGGCACCCAATGCAATCAGTATGTTGCAGTTGGCGCGGAATTCGCGCAGCACATGCACGTTTTCAGCGTTGCACAAACCGCCCTCGATGATGCCGATGTCGCAGGGACCGCAGTGTTTGATGTCGGTCAGCGGCGAGCGGTCGAATTCGACTAGCTGCAGCAGATCCAGCAGGCGTTCGTCGATGTCGAGGAAAGACATGTGGCAGCCGAAGCAGCCCGCCAGAGAGGTGGTCGCAACCCGCAGTTTTTTACTCGGAATATTCATCTCAGACGTCTTTCACGGTCGGATGTGGCGGAAGGGTCGCAGCATTGCTGCGGGGACCCACCGGACATGCCCCTTGCGGGTGCGGTGTCGCGCTGATGGGCTGTTCGTCGAAACTGCGCGATCCGATGGGGATGGCGAAACCGACACGTTTTTTAAGGATAACGCCGACCGGGCAGACATGGGCGGCCTTGTCCTCACCGGAAAATCCGGTATCCGCCAGTCGGCCGGATTTGGCATTAACAATCAAATGACTCTCGATGCCGCGCCCCGAGAGAGCGAACACATTCTTGCCATCCACATCGCGGCTGGCGCGCACACATAGCGAACACAGGATGCAGCGGTTGAAGTCGAGCAGGTAGTCGGGATGAGAAGCATCCAGAGGGCGATCAGGAAAAAAATGGTCGAAGTGAGGCGACATCATGCCCATTTCATAGGCGGTGGCCTGCAACTGGCAGCTGCCGCTCTTCTCGCAGGACGGGCAGAAGTGATTCCCTTCGACGAACAACATTTGTAGTAGCGCCCGGCGCTCGTCGTTGATTTCCCTGGTGTTGCTCTCGACCATCATGCCGTCCTGCGCCTGATGCGTACATGAGGAGGTCTGTCGTCCGTCGGCTTTCACCGTGCAAACCTTGCAGGAGCCATGCGGCTTGAATTCCGGGTTGAAACACAGGTGGGGGATATACACTCCCGCCGCCATTGCGGCCTGAATGAGGGTCTGCCCTGGGCTGAACGGAATGGTCTTGCCGTCCAGAGTAAAGGTCGTCTGTTTATTCTGATTCATGGCTGCGCTCCAGGTGTGCGCCGGTATCGTCGCGTCCCGTCATCTGGCGCGCCTGCGACAAGGCGCGATCAAGATCGAATGCCGGGACGAAATCTTTTTGTGCCAGTCGTTTGTCGTAGGCGGGACGGAACTTGGCGATGGTATCCAGCACCGGGTTACAGGCCGAATGTCCCAACCCGCAATGGCTGGTGGACTGTAACAAGGCATTGAGTTTTTTAATTTCGGCAAAGTCATAGGGCGAACCGTGGCCCTCTGCCAGTTTGTCCATCATGTTGGATAACAAGGAGGTGCCGACCCGGCACGGCGTACAAAAACCGCAGCTCTCATGCGCGAAAAAATGCACGAAGTTGCGTGCCACTTCAAACATGTCGCGGCTTTGATCGAACACCATGAAGGCACCCGCAGTCGGTATATCGTCAAAAGCGATGCGTCTGTTGAATTCATCCGCTGCGATGCAGACGCCCGACGCGCCGCTGACCTGTACCGCCTGGGTATCATGCGCGCCACAATCGGCCAGCACCTGGGCAACCGTTACGCCAAACGGGTACTCGTATAGCCCCGGGCGCTCACAATCGCCCGATACCGAGAGTATCTTGGTGCCGTGGGAAGTGTCCGTGCCGATGCCGGCATACCAGGCTCCGCCGTGCAGTGCGATCAGGCTGGCCGCCGCAAAGGTCTCGACGTTGTTTACCACCGTCGGCTGGTCGAGATAACCGTGCGTCACCGGAAAAGGCGGGCGATTGCGCGGCGTGCCGCGTTTACCTTCCAGCGATTCGATCAGCGCGGATTCTTCGCCACAGATATAGGCGCCTGCGCCGAGATGGATTTCTATGTCGAAGTTGAAACCGGCATGACCCAGTATGTTATTGCCCAGCAGATTCTGCTGGCGCCGGTGTTGCAGCACGGCCTGCAAATGTTCCAGCAGATAACGATATTCTCCGCGCAGGTAGAGAAAGCCGCGATCTGCGCCTATGATACGGGCGCACAGCGTCATACCCTCAAACACCATGTCGGCATACCCGTTTAGCAGCACACGGTCCTTGAATGTGCCCGGCTCGCCTTCGTCGGCGTTGCACACCACGTAGTGTTGCTCGCCCCGTGCGTCACGACAGAATTCCCATTTTAAGCCGGTAGAAAACCCCGCTCCGCCACGCCCACGCAGAGCGGATATCCTGATTTCATGTAAGGTTGCACGGGTTCCGCGCTGCAACAGGGCAGCCAGTGCCGATCCGGGCTTGGTGTGGCTATCAAGTAAAATATCGCGGCGGCGGATGTTATCTTCTATGGCGAAAAACATGGCAGGCCAGGCGGATACCGGTACGCGTTCGCGTATTAATTCACAAATGGCGTTCACGCGCTCCCGGGTAAGACGGTTGATGGCGATGTTGTTCACCAGCAGCGCGGGGCCTTGATCGCACAGGCCGGTACAGGATGTGGTGTTAATGCTGAGCAACCCGTCTTCGGAAACCTTGCCGGGCTCTACCCACAACTGGCTGCACATGCTCTGCATCAGATCCATGTTGCCCAGCATGCGGTCGGTAATGTTGTCGGAAAACAGCACGCGATATTCGCCGTTGGCTTGCAGATGGAGAAAGGAATAGAAACCGGATACGCCTTCGATCTTCGAGCGCGGCAGCTTTAGTTGCTCGCTCAGGTGATCGATGGCATCGGAATGGATATAGCCGTAATGGTCTTGCGCCGCGATGAGAATTTGTAGCAGGTCGTTGGCGTTGTGCCGGTGACGACCGAGTATCGGATCAAGATATTCTGCATGCGTGTCGATTGGACTGGCCATGAGCAGGCTTTCGATGGTTGCAAATTGGAAAAAACGGTTTTTCTGCTGTGCGGGCGATTCTACGCCCATGAAAACTGATTTGATAGTCAGGTTTGATCGTCATACAATCGCAACCCGGATGCATTAGGCTGTTCGCTTTGCGCAAGTTTAAGGAACTGACATGACAGCTTTGTTGCGTTATCGATTGATTTTCAGCTTGTTTTCGTTTCTTCTCGTTTTTGTGCCGGATATTGCCTACGCTCATGTCGGCATGGGGGTGGAGAGCTGGGCGCATGGCATGCTTCATCCTGTTGCAGGACTGGATCACCTGTGCGCCATGGTTGCTGTCGGTTTGTGGGCGGCGCAGATGGGCGGGCGCGCGCTGTGGTTGGCTCCGCTTGCCTTTGTGGGTGTGATGGCATTGGGCGGGTTGCCGGGCATGGCCGCGATTGCGCTGCCCCCCATTGTTGAAGGCGGGATCGAGGGCGGCATACTGATGTCGCTGCTGGTGCTGGGTGTGTTGATTGCCGCTGCAATACGCCTGCCGCTGACCGTCAGCTTGGTGCTGGTCGGATTTTTCGCGCTGTTTCACGGCTATGCGCATGGTGCCGAGATGCCGCGCAGTGTGTCCGGTCTGAGTTATGCGCTGGGCTTTATGCTGTCCACCGCCGCGTTGCATGGCATCGGCATCGGCATGGCAACGCTGCTTGCCAAAACCGGTCGTCCGCGCTGGTTGCGTCTGGCGGGCGCGTCTGTCGCCCTGTTCGGCGGGGCGCTGTTTTTCGTCGGCTGACATGCACGAAATGTCGCTGGCGGAGAATGTGCTGCAAATCATCGAGGAATCGGCGCGCTCACAAAATTTCCGGCGCGTGCGCGGTGTGGTGCTGGAAATAGGGCAACTGTCCGCTGTCGAACCCGACGCGATGCGTTTCTGTTTTGATTCAGTGATGCGCGGCACGCTGGCCGAGGGCGCCGTGTTGCAAATCATCGAGACCCCCGGCGCGGGTCGTTGTCTGGCATGCGGCGCGACCGTGGCAATGCAGGAGCAATACGGATTGTGTCCATCCTGCGGCAGCCCGCGCTTGCAGATCACGGCGGGAAACCAGATGCGCGTAAAAGATTTGTCTGTGGAATAATTAAATAAAATCAATAAGTTGGAGTGGTTATGTGCGGTACTTGTGGTTGTGGCGGTCGTGATGTGCTGATCGGGGGCAAACGCCCTGTGCGTGGCAGCGGAGTTCTGTCTTTCCGCAAGCCTGCGCCAGCCGGGGTGGAAACCGGACACGACCAGGAATCAACTGCGCAGTTACGCATCATTCAGGTCGAACGCGATCTGCTCGCCAAAAACAATGAGTATGCCAATGCCAACCGCTGCCAGTTGGCCGGGCAGGGCATATTTGCACTCAATCTGGTGTCCAGCCCCGGTTCCGGCAAGACCACGCTGCTGGTCAAAACCATCACTGAACTGAATGGCGCGCTGCCGCTGGCGGTGATCGAAGGTGACCAGCAGACCGAAAACGATGCCGCACGTATTCGTGCCGCCGGTGCGCCGGCGCTGCAAATCAACACCGGCAAGGGCTGCCATCTGGATGCCCGGATGATCGCTCAGGCCATGCAACGTATGGATTTACAGGAGGACAGTCTGCTGCTGATCGAAAACGTCGGCAATCTGGTGTGTCCGGCCGGTTTTGATCTGGGTGAGGCGCATAAGGTGGTAATTCTGTCGGTGACCGAAGGCGAAGACAAACCGCTCAAATATCCCGACATGTTCCGCGCCGCCGACCTGATGCTGCTCAACAAATGCGATCTGCTGCCCTACCTGGAGTTTGATGCCGGGCTTGCTGTCGAATACGCGCAGCGCATCAATCCCGATCTGCGGGTGATCCGTATCTCGGCCAAGAGCGGCGAGGGTATGGCGGAGTGGCTGGACTGGATACGGGCGGGCTGCACGAAGACGGCGCAAGGCAGACAACGCCTCGCGCAAACCCTTGAGTAATCTGGTTTTATTACCCTTTTCCGGGCCGCCGGTGCTGGCTTGCGGCGCCTGGCTGAAGAACACGGTCTGCGTCTCGCAAGGCGATCAAGCGCATGTCTCGGAGTTGATCGGCGATCTGGGCACTGTCGAAGCGTGCAGCCTGTTGGAAACGACGGTGGCTGAGATGTGCGAGAGTGTGCAGCCCGCAATCGTCGCACACGACCTGCACCCCGATTTTTACAGTACGCAGTTTGCGCTCTCCTATGCCGGGAAACATGGTTTGCCGACGCTCGCAGTGCAGCATCATCATGCCCATATTGCCGCGATCTGTGCAGAACATGGCCTTGCTGCACCCGTGCTGGGGCTGGCGCTGGACGGGGTGGGGCTGGGCACGGACGGTACGGCGTGGGGCGGCGAGTTGTTGCGCGTTGCCGGGGCAGATTTTCAGCGCCTTGGGTATCTGAGTCAGATAGCCATGCCGGGCGGCGACCGTGCCGCAACAGAGCCGTGGCGCATGGCGGCGGCGGTGCTGTTTCAGCTGGGGCGGGCTGACGAGATTGAGGCGCGTTTTTCGAATCAGCCGGGTGCGGCGACGGTGGTGGCGATGCTGCACCGTGGCCTGAATTGCCCGATGACTAGCAGCATGGGCAGACTGTTCGATGCCGCCGCCGGACTGCTGGGCGTGAATGAAATTCAGGCCTTTGAAGCCGAGGCCGCGATTTTGCTGCAAACACTGGCGCAGCATCATGGACGGGTTGACCCGATGAACGCGGGTTACCGCATTACGCAAAACAACACGCTGGATTTTTTGCCGTTGCTCTCCATGCTGGCTGATTGCCGCGATGCCGCTTTCGGCGCGGCGCTGTTTCACGCCACGCTCGCTGTCGGGCTTGCCGAATGGGCACAACGTGCCGCCGATGAACATCACATCAACCACATCGCGCTGGGCGGCGGCTGCTTTTACAACGAAATTTTATTGCGCAGCCTGTCGGATAAACTTGCCTCACAAGGGCTACAGGTACTGACCTCGCAACAACCCGGCGACAGCTTGATTTCACTTGGTCAGGCCTGGGTTGGAATGCAATCCATGCTCTGATTAAAACTGGTAAACCCACGGCTATGCCGGGGGACTCTCAGAGTTTGACTGATGCGGAAATCAAAGTCACTTGCTGGTTACAATTGCAATTCCCTCCCCTTTCACGCCAGTGCGAGCAGCTTTGCTGCCGCACTCGGCGGGGATGCCCCTTCGCTCAAAACAAGAAGCGCATGGCGCGACTATGTTTTTAGGGGAAGACCCTTGCGATTTTGCGGGTACAAGGGGAGGGGGAAAGGCAGGTGCAGTGGCATACTCTCCCCCCTTCAAGGGGGGAGTTGGAGGGGGGGTGGGGAAAGAATTTCCCAATGGATAATTTGGCTTTAATCAACATGCACGCCTAAATCTAAGTGACACTTGACAATGACAGTTTAGCTGTCCATGATGCGTGTTATGAACGATACATCCACATCCAGCTACTCCATCGACGAACTGGCGACATTGACCGAGTTGCCTCGTCGCACCGTGCGTTATTACATTCAGCAGGGCTTGGTTGACCGTCCTGTGGGTGAAAAACGCTCTGCCTATTACACAACAGCTCATTTGGAACAATTGCTGACCATCCGTAAATGGCAACAGGCAGGGCTATCCTTGGATCGCATCCGAGAAATCCTCGCCAGTGGAAAGGGCGTCGTGTTGCCGCCGCCGCGTCCGCGTGGCGCAGGCACCGTCGAGGTGTGGAGCCATCTTGTGGTTAGCGACGGACTGGAAATTACATTGGAACCCTCGCGCGCAGGACTCAGCCCCGAACAGGTGCGGAATTTCTTCCGTTCCGTTACCGCACTTTATGAACAACTCAAACAGGAAGCCCAGGATTATGACAACGAATAACCCAAATTTCGCGATCCTCAATGGCCCTGCCGGTAAGGAAGAAAATCCTGCCATCCTCAAGGATAAAAACGGTAATGACGTTGCGTTAGAGGGCGTGAAAGTGCGTGGTAGCTTGCAGGGATTAATGGCGTAAGTCGAGGTAGAGCAGGCTTATACCAACCCGCAGAACACCAATATTGAGACTATCTATACCTTTCCCTTGCCGATGGATGCCACACTGCTCGGGTTTGAAGTTGAAATTGACGGCAAAAAGTTGCTGGGCAGTGTTGTCGAAAAGAGACAGGCTGAACGGCGCTATGAAGATGCCATCACCGATGGCGATAGCGCCATCATGCTCGAAGAAGTGGGGCCCGGACTATATACGGTTAGTGTCGGTAACCTGATGGCGGGTGAGTCGGCAGTCATCCGCTATCGCTATGCCTTGCTGCTTTCATGGCAGGGAGATCAACTGCGATTCATGTTGCCCACCACGATTGCACCTCGTTACGGAGATCCAGAGGCCGCCGGATTTCAACCTCATCAAGTGCCGACAGCTTCACTGCTCGTTGATTATCCACTGGATATTGCTATATCGGTCGAGGGTGAACTCGCCCATGCGATTTTGTCGAGTCCGAGCCATGCGATTGCATTCGAGCGATTCGACAGTAGTGTCGTGGTACAGCTAAATCGCAAGGCTTATCTCGATCGCGACTTTATCCTGATCCTTCAGTCGGAAACAGCTCAGTCATCCTGTGTACTGACAGCAGATCGTGAAGGATACGTGGCGCTGGCTTCGCTGCGGATACCTCAGCTCAAAAATGCCACTCAGCTCCCGTTGGCGTTGAAGGTGGCTATCGATTGTTCCGGCTCCATGGCCGGTAGCAGCATTAACCAGGCACGCAAGGCTGCCCTGGAGATATTGAATCTGCTGCGACCTCATGACTATTTCAACATCACGCTTTTTGGAGACAGGCAGTCACATCTATTCCCGACGCTGGTTTCGGCGAGTGTGCAGAATATAACGGCAGCATCTGACAAGCTGGCAAGGCTTGATGCCGATATGGGCGGTACTGAAATGGAGAATGCGCTGAAAGCCGTTTTTGCCATGCGCGGCGTCAAAGAAAACTCTACGGTGCTTCTGATTACTGATGGCGAAATTTATGAGCATGAAAAACTTGTTGATCGTGCACGGGAATCCGCTCACTGCGTGTTTACGGTGGGCGTCGGTAATGCGGTGAATGAAGTTTTTCTGCATGCCCTGGCGGATGCCACGGGGGGTGCCTGTGAACTGGTCAGCCCCCAGGAGGGGATGGCCGAACGCGTGGTGATGCAATTTCACCGCATGCGTCAACCCAAACTCGGGGCGTTGTGTGTCGAATGGCCGGGCATGCCGAAGTGGCAAACTCCGTTGCCAAAAGCCGTTTTCGCGGGAGATACCGTGCAAGTATTCGCGGGTTTTTTGCAGCCGGTTAAGGGCGAGGTATCACTGGCCATTGTTGGCTCGAACAGCGTTATTTCTCCGATAGTTTCAATTCATAATGCCGAACTTCCTCGTGTGGCCGCAGCGCAACGATTGAGATTGGCAAGCGAAACTGAGGAGCTGAAACTGGCGCTTGATTATCAGCTGCTGTCCAAACGGACCAACTATCTGGTGATTGCGGAGCGTGCCGACAAAACTGATGATCTGCCTGAATTGCATCATGTCCCTCAAATGTTGGCAGCTGGATGGGGTGGTGTCGGAGACAGTTCAATGCTGCACGCTGCCCGATCTACAGTCAATTATTGTGAGCTGGACGGTCCCACCCTAATGAGAAGCGCTAGACGTGCCGCTGTTGATACAACAGGTAAGTCAGGTGTTGACACCTACGATATACCCAGTTTCTTGCGTAAGCAGGAGAATAGTACAGGCCCTGAAAACTCCGTCATGGCAACTATAAAATCCAACTTTGCCAAATCAACACTGTCTGGCCCAGCAAAATTTATTTCAAACTTTGCAAACCATTACTCTTCTTTCCTGGGGCTGACCGAGTTGCCGAACTCCATTGCAGAATTGGTGGCAATTGAGATTGATGAAGAGATGGCATGCGCCTTGCGGGTGATGGTGGCTTCGGGGTATGACGAAGCCGAGGTGATTGCCGCCTTTATCTATGCGCTCTCAGAATCGACGATCGGCAATAAATTCAGTCGCTCATTTAAGCGCACCATTCTCAAACACTGGAAAAACGTGGTCAAAAATCATGACATCGATGCTGAAATGAAAGAGGCGTTGGCAATGGTTACTTTGGAGTCGTGGAACTGGCAGTTTCAGACTGCGGAAGGCTAAAGATGAATATTGCGAGTACGCCAACCAGCGTTTTTTATGCGGCACTCCAGTCCGCCTACGACCACTTCAATATCGAGCTGTTCGGCGGCAAACTTCCGCACTGCCTGATTACCTTGCGCTCGGCCAGCAGGGTATATGGTTATTACCACGCAGGGCGATTCGTCTCACCTGCCGGTGAACAGATTGATGAAATTGGCTTGCATCCAGGATTTTTCACCCTGCGGCCGATCGAATCGGTGTTGTCGACGCTGGTTCACGAAATGATCCACCACTGGCAGGAACACTTCGGCACACCAACGCAGACCAATGCGCATAACCAGGAATGGGCAAAAAAGATGGAATCCTTGGGCTTGATGCCATCCGGCACGGGACTACCCGGTGGCAAAAAAACGGGGCGTTCGGTGAGCCACCACATCATTCCCGATGGCGTATTCCTGATTGCCTGTCAAAAACTGGTGGCAAGCGGATTTGCCATTCCCTGGCTGGACAGACATTTGCCAGCAGAACCGGAAAGTCAGACGATCGTGGCGCAGGTATTGAAAGAGGCGGGTATTGAATATCAGGCATCCCCCGCACCGATTGCGCAGTTACCGGAAGAAATCCAAGGCAAGACGGCAGTTTATCGACCCGCACCGAAGAAAGCGCCAACACGGGAAAAGCTGATTTGCCCGCAGTGCGCCAGCAAGGCTTGGGTAAGCCCGGAAACCAAAATAATCTGCGGGGTTTGCAATGTGGCGATGCAAGGCGCTGGATCAAAATAGGCGATCAGTAATGAGTATTCACCGTACTTGTCAATGTAACAGCAAACCGGCTTAGCCTTCGTGTTAGCATCGTATGAAACCAATGGCAGGTGCCAAATATGAATAATTTGTTGAGTTCTTTCACTGACGAACTAAGAAAACTCCTTAATTCGTGGTTGCCCCAATTGTCTACCGACTGGTGGAAGCGCAACGTAGTGGACATATTGACCTATCAACAACAAGAGCGGATAAAACAATCGCGCATTGTTGATTTATCCGGTCTCGATCTGGCTGCGTTGCTGCGAGTACTCGATCAAAACTGGTTTGAACTGTCACAACGATTCAACTGGCCGAAAGAGGCTAGAAACTGGCTTAAAGAGGCGCAGACGATACGCAACCGTTGGGCGCACGCACCTTCTGGCGATGCCGATCCGCACGATGCTTATCGCGATGCCGATACGATGGAGCGCCTGGCAAAAATGCTTATTGTCGGAGAGGCTGCACAAACTCAAATAACTCTTTATAAACAGCAGCAACTGGCGCGGCTTTCGCCACAGCCAGCTTCAACACCCTCTTCGCCGCCTGTCATAACTCCTATTCTTGAAACACCGTCAGCTCCCGTAGCACCTGAAGCTGCAATTCTGCCGCCAGCAGCTATCATCCAGCATGATTTTTCGCCCGGTCAGTTGGTGCGTCTCAAATCCAATCGGAACAAGATTTTTCCGATTCTTTCGGTATTGCCAAACTCGGGCGTGGAGCTTCGCTATCAGGTTTTTGAGGACAACAAGCTAACCAATTATTACGAGAGCCAGCTTGAAAGTATTCCAGAGATACAGGATGAACGGACACCGATTCAGCTTGCGGAGTTTGACGCCCGCCTGACTTCTCTGTTGTTGTCATCGCCATCTTCCGGCAATCTGTATTCGCTGCACTCCGGGCGTGTGCGTTTCGTGCCTTATCAATATCGTCCCGTACTCAAGTTATTGCGCTCAGACCGCCCGCGTTTACTGATCGCCGACGATGTAGGGGTCGGCAAGACCATCGAGGCAGGGCTGATTCTGAAAGAGCTGCAAGCACGCTCTGAAATCAAATCTGTACTGATTATCTGCCCGAAACCACTGGTGGCAGAAAGCAAGTGGCGCAACGAAATGAAGCGTTTCGGCGAGGAATTCACCCATCTTGACGGTGATACCTTGCGTCATTGCTTGCACGAAACAGACCTTGATGGCGAATGGCCGCGATCGCACAGCCGAGCCATTCTGCCGTTTTCCCTGATAGACGATGCCCTGCTCAATGGCAAACCGCAAAAACGCGGCAAAAAAACCAAGGGTTTGCTCGACCTCGATCCGCCGCCGCGTTTTGATCTGGTCATCGTGGATGAGGCGCATCACATTCGCAACGCAAATACCTGGCTGCACCAAGGCGTAAAGTTTTTTTGCGACAACGCCGAAGCGGTGGTTTTTATGACTGCCACGCCTATCCAGATGGGCAATCAGGATTTATTCACCCTGCTCAATGTGCTGCGTCCCGATCTGGTAATAGATCGCGCCAGTTTTGATTTTATGGCTGAACCCAATCCACACATTCACGCGGCGGCAAATCATCTGCGCTCTGCGGCAGTTGATGGACAGCAAAACGCACTGGCCGAATTAAAAATGGCGGCAGGATGCTTCTCTTTCATAGAAACGCCGGATTTTCAGCGTGTACTCGACACGCTTACCGAACCGGAAATCAGCCCCGCTACACGGGTTGCCCTGATTCGTGAAGTTGAGCGGTTTTCCACCTTTGACAGCCTTATCAACCGCACGCGACGGCGCGACATCGGCAATTTCACCACCCGCAAGCCGGAGACAGTTTCCGTTCCCTTCACCGATGCCCAGCAGGTTTTTCACGACCAGTTACTCGCCACGGCGGTACGCATTTACAAACAAAACAACGGGCAGCAAGCGGTGTTGTTCATGCTGTCCACACTGCGTCGGCAGGCTTCCAGTTGCCTCTACGCGCTGGCTCCGTTCATAGATCAATGGCTGGATGGCAAGCTGGACGCTCTTGGGCTGGCGGAAATCAACGATGATGAAACTGACGAAATGGAGGTTTTGCCGCCGGGCAGTTTGCAGTTGGAAATTGAGCAACTGCGCCTGACCGCAAGAATGCTAGATCCTGCCGATCCCAAACTGGAGGCTTTCCTTGCCATCGTGCGCGACAAACAAACCCTGCACAATAACAAGCTGCTGGTGTTCACCAGTTTTCGCCATACCCTGTCATATCTGGAGCGGAAGCTACTCGCCGCAGGCATCCGCGTCGGTGTGATTCACGGCGGCGTGGCGGACGAAGATCGCCGCGACATTCGCCGACGCTTTGCCCAAGCCAAGGAACAGCCTGATACGCTGGACGTGCTTCTTTCCACGGAAGTCGGCAGCGAAGGCCTGGACTTCCAGTTCTGTGATGGCATGGTCAATTATGATCTACCCTGGAATCCGATGCGCATCGAACAGCGCATCGGGCGTATAGACCGCTACGGGCAGAAAAGCGAAGTAGTGGTCATTAACAATCTCATTACTCCTGGCACGGTGGATGCCGACATCTACGAACGCTGTTTGCTACGCATCGGTGTATTCCAGCAAGCGCTGGGCGCGAGCGAAGAAATTCTCGGCCAGATCAGCAAAGAACTGCACGCCATTTCCGAGAGCTTCGACCTGACCCCACATCAACGCCAGGAACGGCTGCAACAACTGGCCGACAATGAACTGCGCGAGATTCAGGAACAGGAAACGCTGGAAATCCGCGCCACTGAGCTATTCGGTTTGAGCCTGCCCAATGACGATGAACTGACCACCACGACCAGTGGCTGGCTCAAGCCAGAGGCATTGCAAGCGGCTGTTAGTCGTTATCTGCGCGACCGCTCCGGCAAAGAGCAGGAAGTTATTCTGGGCAGCCAGGCTCTCAAGACTCTGCGACTGGATGCCGATGCGCGCACTCGTTTGCTGGAAGATTATCAGAAATTTAAAACCGATAATCAGGAAGCAAGAACCTGGGAACGCTGGCTCAAAGGAAACACGCCTCACCTGGAAATCACCTTCGATCAGGACTGTGCCAGTGACAACACCAAGGCGGTTTTGCTGCACCCCGCACACCCCCTACTGCGCCAGGCAGCAGCTCACTTACAACCGCGCCAGCCGGTTTATGTTCAGTGTCGGGTGAAGGCAGTGGAACTGGCCGCTGGGGCATATCCCTTCGCGCTTTATCAGTGGCACAAACAAGGTGTGCGTGCTGATTGTGAACTGGTGGCGGTCGCGGAATCGCCGGAGATCGAAGCGAAATTGTTTAGCTTGTTGCGCAATGCTGTTGCAACAGAACAAACGGCATTGCCCGCACAAACGGCATTTGACGCACTCGAAGCCACCCACCATCAACGCTGGCGTGATACGTTGGCCAATCACAAGGAAGCCAACCAGCAATTGGTGGATTACAGACTGAACAGTCTGACAGCCAGCACCGAAGCGAGACTGCGGCAGGCGCAAGACCAGTTGAGCAAGGCTACAGACGAAAAAATCCGTACCATGAAACAGGCTGAACACGACCGCATCAAGGCTGACTATTCCCGCCGCAAGGAAAAGCTGGAAGCCGCCAAGGAAGCTGCTGACATTCGTGCCGAGGTGGTGGCGTTTGGGGTGGTGATCATTGAGGAAAAAAGATGAGCATTGTCGAAGAGGTAAGGCGTGAGCGGGAAGACTTGGCGCGTGTACTGAAAAAACACACAGGGATAAGGAAAATTGTAGAAGATCTATACCCCGATAGCGCACATTTTATTTATGAGTTATTGCAAAACGCCGAGGATACTGGTGCAACCGAGGCGCAGTTCACACTTACGAAAACAAGCCTAGTGTTCGAACACAATGGTCGCCCCTTTGAACCAGAGGATATCTATGCCATTACGGACATAGGAGAAGGAACCAAGGCCAATGATGACGACAAAATCGGACGCTTTGGTGTCGGCTTCAAGGCTGTGTTTGCCTATTCTGAAACGCCTCACATTTGGTCCCCAAGTTTTTCTTTCAAGATAACTGATCTGGTACTGCCAAGTGCGCTTGATCCAAAAGCTGCGCTGGGCAAAAAGACACGCTTTGAATTTCCGTTCAACAATCCGAAGAAAATTCCCAATATCGCCTATGACGAGGTTGATGCTGGCCTGAAGGAGCTGGCGGAAACAACGCTGCTCTTTCTTTCACATCTGGAATCAATCCGGTGGCAGAACGCAACAGACGAATCTGGGGAAGTTCTTCGGTTCAAACACTCCGAAAATCACTTCGAAGTTTTCAAACAGGCTGGTAACCAAACAACTTTCAGCTCCCATTTCCTAAAATTCGATCAACCAGTAGCGGGACTGGAAAAGCAGCGAATCTCGGTAGCTTACGCACTCGATTTGCTGCCAAAAGTGCAAGATTTCGACCCAAAGAAAAAACTGGCTAATCAGCTAAAAATCATTCCTGCATCACCGGGGCGAGTGGCGGTATTCTTTCCTGCTAAGAGTGAAAAGTCTGGCCTTCGGTTTCATCTGCACGCACCCTTTGTGCCCGAGCTTAGCCGTGCCAGCATCAAGGAAACGGATGCGAATCTACCTCTCTTTCAGCAGCTTGCCACTTTGGCTGCGGCATCACTCCATCATATTCGCGATCTTGGCCTGCTCACTGCCGACTTTCTATCGGTATTACCCAATCTACAGGATGAAATTTCTAAGCCCTATCTGGGTATTCGCAAGGCCATCATCGAGGAGATGAACGAACAGCCACTTACGCCTACATACGCAAAGACACATGCGCCAGCCAAGTATCTCCATCAGGCCAAAGCATCACTCAAGGAATTACTATTGAACGATGACATTGCGTTCCTCGTAGATTCCGACGACAAGCCGCCGCAATGGGCGTCGGCGCGTGCTCTACAAGGCACGAATATTGAGCGATTCATGACAGGGTTGGCGATAACCGATTGGGATGTCGAACAGTTCGTTGATTTGTTGAGTAAGAAGGCATCAAATGCCAGACGACTAATTCTCAATCCCCCACATTTTATAACTGAACCAGACGCTGAATTTATGATATGGCTTTCAGGAAAGTCGGTGGAATGGCATCAGGAGATGTATGCGTTGCTATACACCGACTATTTGTTGAACGCTGGGTGGCAAAAAGATAGCCGCATCAATAACCTCAAAAAATTACGAATTATTCGCCTGAGTAATAACGATTACAGTATCAGCGCCCAATGTTTTTTCCCAAACGATGGAATCGAACAGAATGACGTGCTGCCGCGTGTGGATATACGAACTTATACAGCAGGCAAAAAAAAGGGGCAGCAGGAGTCTGCGAAGAAATTTCTCGAAGAGATCGGTGTCCGTGAGGTGGGAGAAGCTGAACAGGTCGAAGCAATTCTGAAACAGCGATACACGAAGATCAACCGCAAGCCGTCAAAGAAGGATTTGAAGCGCTTCATTGCGCTACTTGAAAAAGAGCCTGATAAGGCAAACCTATTTACTTCGTATTTTATTTTCGAGAGCCAGGACGGCAAGTGGGGCCAGCCATGTCAGATATTCCTTGATCAGCCTTTCATGGATACTGGGCTCAATGCCTACTACGATGCCTTGGGGGAAGGTGCAAAGCGTGTTGCTTTGGCGGAAAGCTATCAGGATTGCGGCGTTGCCATCAAGAAGCTGGTGAAATTTGCTGAGGCTGTTGGTGCGCAAACACGATTAGAGATTACCGAAACAATGTGCTATTCGAATCCGCAGTGGTCATATCTTCGCTCGGTCGGCGGCGAGCGGGAAACATCACCGATCAATCGAGATTATGTGATTGCAGGGATTGACAAGCTTCTGGCACAACCAACTTTGGCAATTTCGAAGCTCATCTGGCAAACCATGTGCTCGTTACCCACGCATCCAGATTTTTTGTCGGCAACATATCGCCGGAATCAAAGCTCCGGTTCTCATCGTGCGGACTCACAACTTGTTCATCGCCTCAAGGCAGTTGCATGGGTTCCGCAAGGTGATGGGGTATTTGTTCGCCCGGCAGAAGCTATTCGTGATTTGCTGCCTGAAGGGTTCCCGTTCGATCTAGGCTGGCCTTGGCTCAAAGCCATTCAGTTCGGGGAGGAAGCGGTCAAAAAATCTGTGGCATATCACCAGAAACAGACTGCCGCAGAGGAGTTGGGGTTTAACTCCGTAGAGGAGGCTGATAAATGGAAAAAAGTCAGGGATTCTGGCATCTCTCCTGATGAAATTCTTGCTCAACAGACACAACGTCAGCGTATCGCGCAACCAGAGGATTCTGTTCGTGATCCTGTCATCCGTCAAAAAAAGGTATTAGCCAACACCGCAGATGCTCCCAGCAAGGAAAGTGTCATGCTGGAACGCTCCATACAAAAAGGCATCTCTGACGTTACCGCGCAGGCTAGGGCATACCTACGCACCAAATGCAAAAACGCCGATGGGCAACTTGTCTGCCAGTGTTGTCACGATGAAATGCCATTCAAGCTGCGATCAGGCGATCACTATTTCGAAGCGGTTCAATGTGTGCGCGACCAGGATACCCACGATTTTCAAAATCGCCTCGCCCTTTGCCCAACCTGCGCCGCCATGTACCAGTACGCCCGTGAAACTGACGATGCTGAAATTCGTCGCCTCATCGTCGACCACGAAGCGCCAAATACTGCGGCATCAGTTGAAATTCCTGTTCTCTTGGCGGGTAAGCAATATCAACTTCACTTCGTCGGCACTCACTGGTTTGATCTAAAAATAGTATTAAGTCAGCAAGGAATAATATGTCCGAGTACCTAAAGCCCCCCAGGCCAGTTAATTCATATTGCAAACTACCGGAGAATCTTGACACCCCAGAGGCTCTTGCAAAACGCCTCGCTTGAGCGGAATTAATCGCCGGATAAAGGGCAAAAAAAGGTGGAAGTGGGCGGCCATTGCTGGCAAGATCAAGGTTCTAACGACTCAATCAACGCCCGATATGAATACTACCCAACGAACCGGAATTATGCAACGCTGGCGCATCGTTCAAGAAGAATTGATGCCGGAATTGCGAGCCGAGGTTGGCGCCCTGACGCCGAAATTGGTGCAAGTGGTGCATACCCTGGAGTGGGTACGTATCGAGGAGTTTGTGAGTTCGGCTTGGGGCGGATATGGACGTCCCGAGCATGATCGAAAAATGTTGGCGAGCGCCTTCGTAGCGAAGGCGGTATTGGGTTTGTCGACGACCGCAGGGTTGATTGAACGCTTGGCAATAGATGGTGCGTTGAGGCGCATCTGTGGTTTTTCGATGTGGAAGAAACTGCCGAGCGAATCGACTTTCTCGCGTGCCTTTGCCGAATTTGCTGAGGCCGGGTTG
Source organism: Gallionella sp. (assembly GCA_030652475.1). Classification (GTDB taxonomy): domain Bacteria; phylum Pseudomonadota; class Gammaproteobacteria; order Burkholderiales; family Gallionellaceae; genus Gallionella. Next base: position 23,687 of record JAUSAO010000090.1, read on the forward strand.
GCGGAGCGCACGCACGCGGCCTTGGTGAAAGAGACGCTGGGCGAGCAGTTGATTGGCCATATCAGTCGTGATGGAACGGCAATTGAAGCGCGCGAGAAGCCGGCCAAAAGAGACAAAGCCGCAGCGCCTGCGCCTGTCGTGGCGAAAAAGCGTGGCCGCCCATGCAAAGGTGAGGTTCGTGAAGTAAAACCGGGAAAGCTGGAATTGCAACGTGGCAAGCCACTGGCGGAACTCCTGAAAGAATTGCCGCGCGAGTGCGACCGTGGCAGCAAGTGCAATGCGCAGGGTTACAAGAATAGCTGGAATGGCTACAAACTGCATATTGATACGGCGGATTGTGGTGTTCCGGTGAGTGCGCTGTTGTCGAGCGCGTCAATGCACGACAGTCTGGCGGCGATGCCGCTGGCCATGATGACGGCAGAACGCGTGACGAACTGCTACGACTTGATGGATGCGGCTTATTGCAGCAGTGTGTTGCGGGCACACAGTCGCAGCCTGGGGCATGTGCCGCTGATTGACCACAATCCGCGCAAAGGCGAGAAGATCGAATTCACGCTCAGCGAGGCGCAGCGTTACAAGGAGCGCAGTCAGGCGGAGCGGACAAATGCGCGACTGAAAGATGACTACGGTGGCCGATATATTCGGGTTAGAGGCAATGCCAAAGTAATGTCGCACTTGATGTTCGGCATACTGGCGCTGACGGCCAATCAGTTGATGCGACTACTCACGTAGCCGCATCAAGACCGACAGGTAAAAAGCAGTAAAAGGTGCGTTGGCGAAAGTCGGCGCGTTAGCCCATGGGCATAACGGAGCAAGAACCATGATTCCGGACGGGTAAAACGCAAAATGTTGCTTGAATCGTGAAAAATCTCATCCTGGAATGAGACATTCCCCGCTGAAACCATTGGGTTCAGCTATTTTGCAAGAAGCTCAAGGGCTACAGGTACTGACCTCGCAACAACCCGGCGACAGCTTGATTTCGCTCGGTCAGGCCTGGGTGGCAGCGCAATTGTTTAACGTGGAACTCGCGTAGTTGAGGTAATCAAAGGCAAGACGGCGGTTTATCGGTCAACAGCGAAGCAAGCGCCAATCCGGAAAACTGACCTGTCCGACCAATTGTATAAATCAGGAGGCCAATAATGAAACCTCAATCCGCGTTATTTGAAAACCATGAAATCCGCCGCGTATATGACGAGAGTACGGAGACGTGGTTTTTCTCGGTTATTGATATTATTCAGGTGCTTACTCAACAGTCCGATTATCAGACAGCGCGTAAGTATTGGAACAAACTGAAAGAGCGGCTGGATAAGGAAGGCAGTCAACTGGTGACAAATTGTCACCAGTTGAAAATGACCGCTGAGGATGGCAAGCAGCGGCTCACTGATGTCGCTACCGCCGAAACATTGTTGCGTCTGGTGCAGTCGGTGCCTAGCCCGAAGGCAGAGCCGATTAAGCTATGGCTGGCGAAGGTGGGCTATGAGCGGATGCAGGAGTTGGCGGATCCCGCCCGTTCATTGGATCGCGCGCGCGAAACCTGGCAAAAGCACGGTCGCAGCGAGAAGTGGATACAGCAGCGCATGACTGGACAGGAGACGCGCAACAAGCTGACCGATTACTGGGCAAATCACGACATCAGGCAAGGCGAGGAATATGCGATTCTCACCAACCTCATTCATCAGGAATGGGCGGACGTAGATGTGAAAGCGCACAAGACGCTGAAGGGGCTGAAGTCGCAAAACTTGCGCGATCACATGAGCGAAGCCGAATTGATTTTTACCGCGCTGGCAGAATTGGCCACCCGCCAAATCGCCGAGAGTGTCGAGGCAACGGGGTTGGGCGAGAACAAGAAGGCCGCGAAGACCGGCGGCGGCATCGCCAAAAAAGCGCGCTTGGAACTGGAAGAAAAAACCGGCAATAAAGTGGTCAGCGGTGATAACTATCTACCACCAAGTAAGCAAAAATTGGTGCAGAAAAAGGATTGAACCCGGATTGTTCATTAGCTGAATTTAACCCATCCCCACCCCCAACCCTCCCCTTGAAGGGGAGGGGAAAAGGCAGGAACAGTGGCATACTCTCCCCCCTTCAAGGGGGGAGTTGGAGAGGGGATGGGGGAAGAATTTCCCAATGGATAATTTGGGTTGAATATTCGCTGTACTTCTATCGCCGTACTGTAACGACTTGTTACCGCCGAAAAGGGAATCCGCATAAACACGCTCGTGAGGATCGAAGACGGATTTGATATTGGCTGCGCTGAACCGGTTCACTGATGAGTTGACCGTAACGTAGTTGGAGCAAGCTTGTCCTAGTGTGAGCCGCGATATGATTCGGCGTGTTTTACGTGAGCAGCAAAGTGAAAAAGTTGTTGAATGCCAGGGGCGCGGGCCTGCGGCGCGACGGAAGAAGAGGGTAATTACCCTTTAGTCAGGGTGATAATAAGGGTAGCAAGCCACGTTGATATGATTCGGCGTGTTTTATGTGAGCAGCAACGTGAAAAAGTAGAGTTAACGACTTTTTTGAATAGGCGATAACAAAGGGAATCTGAAATGTGTCTGGCTATACCTGCGCGAATCGAACAGCTTGTCGGTAAAGACAGTGCCATCGTCAATCTGGGCGGGGTGAAGAAGGAAATTTCGCTGGCGCTGGTCGAGGATGTCGCGGTGGGCGACTATGTGATTGTGCATGTTGGCTATGCGCTGCAAAAACTCGATGAGGAGGAGGCAGCACGTACTTTGGAGGTGTTCGCCGAATTTAACGCGATGAATGAGGCTGCGGGCGGATTGCCATGAAATATGTGGACGAATTCCGCGACGGTGAACTGGCGAAAATCATCGCCGCCAACATTGTCCGCGAGGCAGACCCAAACGGGCATGCCCGTTCCCCTCTCCACAATCCTCTGGTGAAACAACTAGCCAATCGACTAAGCCCGCGAGCGGGCAAGTCGCTGGTTATCCCGCAAGCGGGGAGAGCGCAGCGAGGGGGGCGAAGCCAGGCAATCGAATCGCTACGCGAATCTCAATTTAACCGCATTTATCGTTTGATGGAGTTCTGTGGCGGCCATACTCACGCGATTTCGCGTTATGGCCTCGCGGATTTGCTGCCCGCCAGTGTGCGGCTGATACATGGTCCGGGCTGTCCGGTGTGCGTGTTGCCCATCGGTCGCGTGGATCAGGCGATACGGTTGGCGACGGATCAGGGTGTGATTCTGTGTACTTACGCCGATACCCTGCGCGTTCCCGCTTCGGATAATCTCACGCTGATGCGCGCCAAGGCGGGCGGTGCGGATGTGCGCATGATCTATTCGACGCAGGATGCGCTGAAGATTGCGCAAGCCTACCCGCAACGACAAGTGGTGTTTTTCGCCATCGGTTTCGAGACCACTACGCCGCCGACTGCCGTGGCAATCAAACAGGCACAGGCTGCGGGTTTGAAAAACTTCAGCATCCTGTGCAACCATGTGCTGACTCCGGCGGCGATGCATGCGATTCTTGCCGTGGAAGGCGGCGTGGCGCTGGACGGCTTCATCGGCCCGGCGCATGTTTCCACCGTGATCGGCAGCCAGCCTTACGAGGTGTTCGCACACGACTACGCCAAGCCGGTGGTGATCGCCGGCTTCGAGCCGCTGGATGTGATGCAAGCCATTCTGATGTTGATACGCCAGATCAATGAGGGACGCGCCGCCGTTGAAAACGAATTTACCCGCGCGGTGACCCGCGAGGGGAATACAAAGGCGCAGGCACTGGTGGCAGAGGTGTTCGAGTTGCGCGAGGCGTTCGAGTGGCGCGGCCTGGGCAGTGTGCCGCACAGCGCGTTGAAGCTACGCGCCGGGTACGCAGAATATGATGCTGAACTGAGATTTGGCTGCGAATATGTGGCGGTGCCAGACCATAAGGCCTGCGAATGTGCAGCCATTTTGCGCGGCCAGAAACGTCCGCAGGAGTGCAAAATATTCGGCACGGTGTGCACCCCGGAGAATCCGGTTGGTTCCTGCATGGTGTCATCGGAGGGTGCGTGCGCGGCGCATTATTCTTATGGTCGGTTCAGGGAGGTTACACAATGAGCAAGCCCAACTACACCCGTCAGCTGGACTTTAAAAACGGGCGCGTCGAGATGTCGTACGGTTCGGGTGGGCGTGCGATGGCGCAGCTTATCGATGAATTGTTTGCCAGAGCTTTCGATAATCCGTATCTGGCGCAGGGCAACGATGGCGCGTTGTTGCCGTCCGCCACAGGCCGGTTGGTGATATCCACCGACAGTCATGTGGTGTCACCGCTGTTTTTTGCCGGGGGCGACATCGGCTGCTTGTCGGTGCATGGCACGATCAACGATGTGGCGATGATGGGTGCGATGCCTCTGTACCTGAGCGCAGCCTTTATTCTCGAAGAAGGTTTTCCGTTGGCAGACCTTAAACGCATCGTTATTTCGATGGCGCAGGCGGCGCGCGAGGCGGGCGTGCCCATCGTCACCGGCGATACCAAGGTGGTGGAGCAGGGCAAGGGCGACGGGGTGTTCATCACCACCACGGGCGTGGGTGTGGTCAGGGACGGCATCACGCTGTCGGGGGACTTGGCACAGGCGGGCGATAAAATCCTGCTGTCCGGGGCGATAGGCGATCACGGCATGGCGGTGCTGTCGCAACGCGAGGGGCTGAGCTTCGATGCGCCCATCGTATCGGATACCGCGGCGTTGCACGGGTTGGTCGCGGCGATGCTCGACAGCGGCGCATGTTTGCGCGTGCTGCGCGATCCGACACGCGGCGGCCTGGCCACCACGCTTAACGAGATCGTCAGGCAATCCGGCGTGGGTATGTTGTTGCATGAGGCGGCGATTCCGGTGCATCAGCCGGTGGAAGCCGCCTGTGAATTTCTGGGGCTGGATCCTTTGTATGTCGCCAACGAGGGCAAGCTGGTGGCAATCTGTGCGGCTGAGGATGCGGCGCGTCTGCTGGAGGTGATGCGCGCACATCCGCAGGCAGTTGATGCGGCCATCATCGGCGAGGTGCTGGAAGATGCGCATGGTTTCGTGCAGATGACGACCAAACTGGGCGGTCGCCGTATCGTTGACTGGCTGGCGGGCGAACAATTGCCGAGAATCTGCTAGCCGCGCCGGTTCCAGACACAGTCAGGGTTTTAAATTCGCGGTAGTGCCAGCCATTTGCCCGGGCGTCATTCGTCCGGCTAAATCGTTCATCAAGGCACGGGCTATTTCGTGCCCCTGGGCAGCGGCGAGTCCGGCCCACCGGTAAGACTCGACAAAATCCTGTTTCACGCCCTGACCATTGGCGTACATGACCCCCAGGTTAAATTGTGCCTGTGCCTCACCTTGCTCGGCGGCAAGGCGAGTCCACTCCGCTGCCTTGGAGGCGTTCTGCACTACGCCCTGACCCGTAGCGTAGGCCACGCCGAGATTGAGTTGCGCCACGGCAAGCCCATGATGGGCGGCAATGCGATACCACTTTGCCGCCTCGCCGTGGTCAGCTGGTACGCCCTGGCCCGTGGCATACATCATCCCCAGGTTGAACTGTGCCTGGGCGTGACCCTGGCGGGCGGCAAGGAGAAACCATTTTGCCGCTGCGCTGTAATCCTGCGCGACGTCTGTTCCTCTGAAATACAAGCCACCCATATTCAACTGGGAATCTGCATCACCCGCTGTGGCGCGGGCGTGAAGCTCACGCACGTCGTGGCGGTGATCCGCTTTGCCAGTCTCTGCCAGTGCTTCGTCAAGGCCGGCACAGACTGCGGGGGCGGGTAACGCGGCAGACAGTAAGATGAAGAGCGTGAGTAAGGTTCTGATCATGATTGCTTCCTGCAAATTCGGGATTCGTCTATCAACATCGGGTCGAGTTAACGCTAAGCCGAAGTGTAGCAATAAATCCAACCGTGAAGAAAAATCCGGGTCACTGAGGTGTGATTTTTCAGCAAAGGAACGCAATCACGGCTTATTCGTTACAATCGACACATCTATTCTGTTTCCGTAAAGAAAATGCCGAATTCAAAACTGACTCCCGCTGAGCTTCGTCTTGTTATCGCACCTGATGCGCTGGGTTTTTCGGATACGACCGAGCTGCTGTCATGTCCGTTGCCCTGGATAGGTCAGGAACGTGCGGAAATGGCTGCGCGGTTTGGTCTGTCCATGGATCAGGCGGATTACAACCTGTTTGTGCTGGGTGAAGTGGGCAGCGGACGTTCGTCGCTGCTCAAGCAGGCAATGTACGCCGCCGCCGCCACCCGGTCTGTTCCACCCGATCTGTGCTATCTGCACAACTTCGATACGCCGGAGCGACCGCGTGCCTTGCGTCTGCCTGCCGGGCAGGGGCGTGTGCTGCGTCAATTCATGGCGCATATGACGAAAATGCTGCAGACAGAAATCCCCCTGCGTCTGAACGGGCAGGATTTCAAGGCTGAGAGCGAACGCATTGAAAATGCCTACAAGGCGGATGAAGCCAAGGCTTATGCTTCACTGGATGCCTTTGCCGAAGCGCACCATTTTGTATTGCATCGCGAATCCGGTCATCTGGTGTTTACGCTGATGGGTGAAAAAAGGCATGCGATCACCGAGCATGAAGTGTATGCCTTGCCCAAGGAGCGCAGGGCGGAAATCGACAAGGCCGAGCAGGCGTTGCGTGCGGAAATCACCCGTTTTCTGGAACAGACACGGCCTATGGAGCGCGCCATGAACGAGTCGCTGGCGGCGTTACGGCGTCAGACGGTGAAGCCGTTGCTGGATCACGAGTTGCAGGAAATTCGTACCAAACTGAAGAAGCAGATCAAGGATTCCATCAAGCTAGGCGCCTACCTTGAACAGTTTTCGCAGGATGTGCTGGAAAATATTGATCTCTTTGTGACCTCTGATGACGATGAGGAAGGAAGGCTGGAAGAATTGAGCCGGGTGCTGTCCAGCTACCGGGTCAATCTGGTGGTGGATAATGAGGGTCTGGAAGGTGCGCCGGTGCTCATTGAAGATAATCCGCTGTTTCGCTCGCTGTTCGGCAGTATCGAATATCAGTCCGAAAACGATATGCTGGTAACGGATTTTTCCCGTATCCGTGCCGGCAGCCTGCTCAAGGCACATGGCGGATTTCTGCTGCTGCATTTGCGCGACCTGCTGGCCGATGGGCTGGTGTGGGAAAAGCTGCGGCGTTTTTTACGCAGCGGAAAGCTGCAGATCGAGGAGCCGGGTACGGCCTTTGCGCCGATTGCGGCTGTATCGCTGGAACCTGAGCCAGTTGACGTTGACGTCAAGATTATCCTGATCGCCTCGCGCGAACAGTATTATGAACTGCAGGAGGAAGACCCCGAATTCGCGCGGCGCTTCCGGGTCAAGGTGGATTTTGCGGAAAGCTTTTCATCCGGTGACGAAACGCGGCGTGCCTTTGCCATTTTCGTGGCACACAGCTGCCGGAATCTGGGCCTGGCGCATTTTTCCAGCACGGGCGTCGCGCGTCTGCTGGAGAATACGCATCGCGAAGTGGAAGACCAGTCACGCCAGAGTGCAAACTTCGCACGCACCGAAGCGCTGGTGATGGAGAGTGCTGCACTATGCCATGCGCGTGCCGGCAGTCTGGTGGAGGCGGCGGATGTCGAAGCCGCACTTCGTGCGCATATCCGGCGTCATGATTACCCCGATCAGCGCATGCGCGAATCGATTGCCGACGGGGTGGTGCTGATCAGTGTGCAGGGTGAGCAGGTGGGGCAGCTCAACGGCCTGACCGTGATGGATCTGGGGGATTACCGTTTCGGTTTTCCGGTGCGGGTCAGCGCGCGCACCTTTGCCGGTAACGATGGCCTGCTCAATATCGAGCGTGAAGTGGAAATGTCCGGCCCCATTCATGACAAGGGCGTGCTGATATTGCACAACTACCTGTCTGCGCTGTTCGCCCATATCGCGCCGCTGGCGCTCAATGCATCCATCGTATTCGAACAGGAATATTTCGGCGTGGAAGGCGATTCGGCCTCCTGTGCGGAGTTTTATGTCTTGCTTTCGTCCTTGTCGGGCTTGCCGCTTAAACAGGGTATCGCCGTGACGGGCGCAATCAATCAACATGGCCAGGTGTTGCCGATAGGCGGGGTCAATGAAAAGATCGAGGGTTACTTCCGCATCTGCGAAACGGCCGGGCTGGATGGCAGCCAGGGCGTGCTGATACCATCAAGAAACCGTCGTCACCTGATGCTGGGTCGCGAGGTTGTCGAGGCTGTTGAACAGGGTTTGTTTCACATTTATTCTGCCGAGCATGTCAGCGAGGGTATGGAATTGCTCACTGGCCTGTCGGCGGGCATCACGGACGGGCAGGGGGATTATCCGCATGGCAGTGTGCTGGGCCGGGCCCAGAAAACCCTGCAGTCCTACCGTCGTGCCTGTCAGTTGTCCGAACATCCGAAAGCAGGTCGCAAACATTCGCGTTAGCCTGAGGTCTCGTCCTTGTTTTCAGCGCGCCCAGTTTACGCGCAACAGGAGTTGATCCGGGTTGTAGTGGAATTCCAGCTCGCCCTGATAGGCATGGTGCAATGCCTCGCCAATGCCGCGCGCCAGATGAATGTCAGTCGTGGTGATCTGTGTGCCTTGTTCTGTTTTTTCGATCGCCATGATGCGCTGCAAGGGATGGCTGATTTTTTCCTGCGCTTCCCGATGTTGTATCAGTTGCAGGATTTCGTGTTCATGTTCCGCGAAGAAATTTCCGCCTAACGAGACATAGCCTGCCGGAAAATGATCGCGTATCCGATGGCACGCCGGGCAGCATGTTTGATGTGCATTCGCTGGAGTCGGCAACCACTGCCAGCGCCCGTCGTGAAACACCGCGCCGCAGTCTGAACAGGCTGCGGGTTCGGGTAATTTACCCTTGATTTTGTAAGAGTCGTGCTCGGCTTCCTGCAACAGGCGGTCATGCCGGATGGGATGAAAGCCGGATTGCTGTGGTTGCTTATTCATGGTCGTTCCCCTCGTGTTTGCGTAATCAGATCGGCTGGTGCAGGCTTGCCGGGAATGATGTGATGTGCATTACGTACGACTTCCGATGTGTATCTGTGCTCCTTTTGAAAATTGAATAACAAATACGCTATGGTTTGCAGTTAAAACGGCTGCATTATCGCTCTCGGAAAATTGGAATTGCAAATTATTTTTTAACGATTTCTTATCAGGATAAGCGGGGAAACGCGCTGTTTAAAAAGTTATTTTCCCGTTTTCTTATTCTTTATTTCAGCGAGATCAGCGCGGAAGTCTTCAAGCTTTCCATGAAAGTCCTCTGCATCGCCATAGTCCAGGAAATCCTTGTAGCGTGAGTGCGCGCTGAGGATTTTGCTGGCATGTTTGATCGGGCAGAAATATTGTTCGGTGCGCGCCGTGACTTCGCGCGCATAGCCGAGCATGCCGACGGCATAGGAGCAGTACATGCAATGCACTTTTTCGATGATATTCAGATAGGCAAGTTGCTGATGATCCATGACGATATAGTCTGCGCGTCGTACTCTGGCTATGCCGTAAACAGGAAAGCAGGTCAGCTGATAGAACGTAACACACAGATCGAACAAGACCAGTGGGACGATCAGACTGTAGATGACAGGCATGGTGAGGAAATTCTGCGGGCGTACGGTCAGGAACCAGCGAAATACCCCCAGCCTGACGCGCCGGTGCGCGGCTCTGATGGTTTGCTCGAAAATAATGCGCTTATCTTCGATCTGATAGCGTAAGCGGCTGGCCTGCTCATCGAGTGCTGTTTGCAATTCATCTTCGAGGCTGCTTAACTGCTCGAGAATCTGACGTATTCTGTTGTTCATGCATAGCCTTTCCGGCGCGTATTCAAGTTGCAGTATAAGGGGTGGTGCAGGAATAAGGGATAAGGAAATTACAAACATACCACTTTAGGATGTATTGTTATATCCCACCAGTTTAAAACAGTGGAGCGTTGCAGCCGCTGTTCAAGTTCTGTTTTTTCGTTGCCACAAACCTTTACACCTTTCTCATATGGCGC
>JAUSAO010000094.1 GCA_030652475.1 Gallionella sp.
GCCAGTTTGATCAAGCCGATGGCCTGCGTTCGTGCGTTCTGTGACCAGACCTGACTCCAGGTTCTTCGGCGGTGTGATCGAGGGCATGGCTGCTTCGGAGGCACGGCTGCACCGGGCACGGGAGAGAGCTCGACGCGATGACCGCGGAGCAGGTCGCGGAGCCACCGGCGCAGGGCGCTCGCCGGTTGGCTCTCGAGAGCCAGTGCTGTGGGGATCCAGTTCGGCTCCCACGCCGTCGATGACACGGACGTCGGCGCAGGCGGCGACTCGCGCGCTGCGCTCAACGGTCGGCCCCTTCTTGACCGCACCGTCGCCACCTCGGGCGAGTCGTTCGCGGGCCACACCGGCAACGTGATCCGTCGGCCGTGCCGCGGGTCCGGCTCGAGGCCGCGACACGCCACCGACAGCGCGCACTGCCGACACACCTTGGGCGGCGCTTGATACCGCACGCACGGGCCCGTCGCCCGCACGACCCGCTCCGTCGCGTGCATCGCGACACCCGCCGGGCACACCACGGTGTGGGCGTCCTTGCGCTCGAAGCAGCCCGTGCCGAAGGCCGCTTGGACGCGCGTCGACGTCGACGTCGGCATCGACGTCGGCATCGACGTCGGCTCGCCCGCCTCGGCGGGATGCGTCGCCGCGGTCGCCGCGGCCGATTCGACGCCCGTGCGCGGGGTCTGCGCGCTCGCGCGAGCGGGCGGCGGGAGCACGACCGATTCGCCGCGGATCGCCGTCGCCTCGGGCTCCAGCGGCTCCGATGGCGTCGGCGCCGCGCGGGCGCGGGCGGCAGCGCGCAGCCGGAGATTCCAGACCCACTGACACAGGATCTGCCAGAACTCCTGCCCGTGGTCCGCGAAGCTGACCCACCGGTCGGTCGGCAGCTCGCGGTCCTCCTGGCCCAGCGTGGCCTCGAAGGCGCCGCGCTCCTGGTAGAGCGTGTACGCGCGTGCGGCGTCCCACTGCGCCGCGGTCCGGTCGGTGGCCACGAGCTCGTAGATCCAGCCGTCGAGGCGCTTACCGATGGCCACGGCCTCGCCCGGGACTTCGCGCCGCCGCGCGATCAGCATCCGTGTCGTCACGGTGGGCGAGCGCAGCGTCGACCAGGCGTACGCGGGCAGGTCGAACAGCTCCCGCTCGATGCCCGTGTCCGGGTGACGCAGGCGCGCGATCGCGCCGGCGGCGAGCGCGTCCCGGACCGCCGGGTCGTGCAGGATCTGATAGTCGCAGACGCGCAGCAGGTAGCCCAAACCGCGGGCCTTGATCGCCTCGACGTGGTGCGCCCAGCCATGCTCGCCGTCGAGGCGCACGACGCCATGGAGCAGCGGCAGGGCGCGGGCGGTGAGGTACGCCACGACGGCGTCGCAGGCGCACCCGAGCATGACGTAGGCGTCGCCGTTGCCGGGCGCGCCGAAGGTGCCGAGCCACTCGCCGGTGTGGTGCTGCTGGACGGTCATGCGGGAGCGGACGGCCTCGCCGCGCTTGCGGCCGCGGTAGCCCGGCGCGGCGGCCCCGGCTCGCCGTCGGAGCAGCGGTCGGGCGTCATCCTCGGGCAGCGCGCGCCGACGCACCGCCTGCCGCGTGCCGTCGGCGTCGAAGAGGATCGACCGGGAGCCGTCTGGCGCGAGGACCCCGCCGCTCGCGGCGCCGCTCAGGCCATCGCGACAGACGTCGGACAAAAAAGGGTACGGAAGGCGCGCACGGCGAGCTCGTCGAGGCGCGCGAGCCATCGGCTGAGCTGGGACTGCGAGGGCATCGCGTGGCGCGCCCAGAGGGCCATGATGGTCCCGGCGAAGGGCCCCGCCTCGCGGAGGGTCTCGCGCAACCGCTCGTGAGGCCCGCAGGCGTGCAGCAGGAGCATGAGCAGGAAGTCGATCGTGCAGTAGGTGCCCGACCGGGCGGAGGGGGCGACGACGGTGGCGCAGATGGGCATCAACCACCACCGGTCCCACAAGTGGCGCGCCCACACGGCCGTCTCCGCCAGCGCGACCGGCGGCGAGGGGTCGGGCGTCGAAGTGGCGATCACCGGCGCAACGGAGATATCGTCAGTCGTCTCGGCAGGCATGGGGCACCTCGTGGCGTAGGAACTCCGAGGCTCCCATCTCTGCCGAGGCGTTGCCGCTCCCTGCGCCGTTGATGCACATCACGTGGG
>JAUSAO010000104.1 GCA_030652475.1 Gallionella sp.
TCTGGAAGAATCGGTGTCGCTCTACATTAGCCGTTCCGCAGAAAAATTACGAAGACAACAATCCTTTGCTGGATCAGTGCATGTCAGCATTCGCACCAGTCCATTCAATGAGAAAGAACCGTATTATGCCAACAGCATGACAATTTCGCTGCCAAGGCAAACGGACGATACAAGATTACTAACCAAAGTTGCGCTATGGGGATTGCGCAAAATTTATCGCCGTGGCTACCGATATCAAAAAGCGGGTGTGATGTTGTCTGAACTGGTACCCAGGCAATACCGGCAACTGGATCTCTTCGGCTCAATATCAGCAACAGATAATCAATCCATCAAATTGATGAATGTCATGGATCAAATCAATGCTCGCATGGGTCGAGGCACCTTGAAACTTGCATCCGAAGGGTTCAGGCAATCTTGGAAGATGAAGCAGGGTAACAAGAGTCCCAATTACACTACAAGCTGGGATGAATTGATTTGTGTTACGAAATGATCGACAGATTGGCTCACAATTTACTATTAAATACTTTGCTTCCTTCCATGTGCTGAAAATCTCTTCGCATCGAACGCCTGGATGCTTGATCAACCAAAGCAAACAGTTTATCAATCTCGCCTTTGTTGGCAGATGGTTGATGTCCTATCACCTTAACAAATTCGCAATTTAGTTTGGAAGTCAATCGATAGAATTCCTGGTACAGATCGTAATTATGAAGCTGTTTGTTTTTAATAGAAAAATAATTACTTTGTTCAAGATGGGAGCGCCTCCCCGGCAGATTAATAATGTTCTGTGAATCTGTATAAACCGTTAAAACTATGTTGCCACCACCGTCTAACGTAATTGTTTCACTCAATGCCCACAGCAATGTTTGCAATTCCAATTTAGTCGAGTTAGTTTGTTCGAAACGTTTCACTCTCACCGTATCATTTAGGGATTCTATAGCTGTACCTAGCTCAGACACCACAAGGTAAGCACCATATCCAATCTTTAATTGGTTATTAACACTACCGTCGATAAAAATATGAGAATAAAGCATTTCTGGATAAATTCTGCTTAAAACTAAAATTCAAAGCAAAGTATCACACTGACCTGGTCAAGTAAAACCGGACACCCCAGTTAAGCTGCTTTTATCGATTTTGCTGCTTCTGCTTCATATTGGTTTGGGCTTTTGTAATCCAGGTATGAATGCAGTCTTTGGTTGTTATAAAACACAGCGATGTACTG
>JAUSAO010000105.1 GCA_030652475.1 Gallionella sp.
GTTGGCTATCACGTGGTGTGGAACGTGACCCCCGCATTGCATACCCCCCTCATGGCCGTAACCAATGCGATTTCAGGAATTATCATTGTTGGCGCTTTGCTGCAAACCGAAGTAATCAATGGTGAAGAAATCACATTAACCAGCATGATTGGCGCGCTTGCCGTCTTCCTGGCCTCGATAAACATTTTTGGTGGGTTTATGGTGACCCGCCGCATGCTTGAAATGTTTAAAAAGAAGGCTCCTAAAAACGAAGCCGCTGGCACAAAGTAAGAGAACCCCATCATGTCTAATATCACAGCGATTTCTTATCTGATTTCTTCGGTACTTTTTATCCTCGCCTTGCGGGGTTTATCGTCACCGACCACCTCCCGTCAAGGTAACGTATATGGAATGATCGGCATGCTGCTCGCCGTCATCACCACATTCTTGATTCCCACATTTAAGCCCGTCTACTGGCTAATTGGCATTGCCATTGTTGCTGGCGCAATCATCGGTTCGATTGCCGCTAAACGCGTGCAAATGACCAAGATGCCTGAGCTGGTTGCCTTAATGCACTCCTTCGTTGGTCTATCCGCGGTACTGATCGCCATTGCGGCAGTAATCAATCCGGCACAAGATCACTCGGGCGCGCAGAAGATCGAGCTCTTTATTGGCGCCTTCATTGGTGCGATTACCTTTACTGCCTCGATCATTGCTTTCGGTAAGTTGTCCGGTAAAGTCAGCGGTAAGCCAGTAACGTTCTCTGGCCAGCACATGCTGAACCTGATTCTTGCCATATTGATGGTTGCCGCTGGAGTGGTGTATTTCTTAACCGACAGCCATGCAGCCTTCCTGGCCATGTGCGCAGTTGCCTTGGTACTCGGCGTGACCTTGATCATCCCCATTGGTGGTGCCGATATGCCAGTGGTGGTATCGATGCTCAATAGCTATTCTGGCTGGGCGGCGGCAGGTATTGGCTTTACGCTCAATAACCCAGTATTGATTATTGCTGGCGCCTGCGTTGGCTCTTCGGGTGCAATTCTGTCTTACATCATGTGTAAGGCAATGAACCGTTCAATCGTCGCAGTGTTGCTCGGCGGCTTTGGCGCTGAAGCAGCCGCTGGTGGTGACGATGATGGCGCTCCCAAGAACTATAAATCGGGCTCAGCTGAGGATGCGGCATTCTTGATGACCAACGCCGATACCGTGATCATTGTTCCAGGCTACGGTTTAGCAGTTGCGCGCGCGCAGCATGCGCTCAAAGAGTTAACCGAGAAATTAACGCACCACGGCGTAACAGTGAAGTATGCAATCCACCCAGTTGCCGGACGGATGCCTGGCCACATGAACGTCTTGCTGGCCGAAGCCGAAGTGCCCTACGACCAAGTGTTTGAAATGGAAGACATCAACAGCGACTTCGGTCAGGCTGATGTGGTTCTGGTTCTAGGCGCCAACGACGTGGTGAATCCTGCAGCGCGCACACCTGGTAGCCCAATCTTTGGTATGCCGATTCTGGAAGCGTTTAAAGCCAAAACCATCATTGTCAACAAGCGCTCGATGGCTGCTGGTTACGCTGGCTTAGATAACGAACTCTTCTACATGGATAAAACCATGATGGTCTTCGGTGATGCGAAGAAGGTCATTGAAGACATGGTCAAGGCTGTTGAATAAGCGGTCTTACTGTTGAATAAAAAGCCACCTTCGTGAACTGACCCCCAAAAGTTGGACGTTATGTCCAGCCAAGGGGGTTTTGTTTTATGAGCAAGTACAGCAAGCAGTTCAAGCTAAAGGTAGTTAAAGAGTTTCTAAAGTCAGGCGGTCTTAAGCGGGTAAGTCACTTATTTGAGATTAGTCACTCAGATGTCCGCAAATGGGCTTTAGCCTATCAAGCACATGGCCATAGTGGCCTTAATCCCAGCCACCAACGCCACTCCCCGCAGTTCAAAGTCCAAGTTCTCCAATATATGGCACAGCATCAGATATCAGCTAGGCCGGCTGCCGCCCACTTTGGGATTGGTAGCATGACTACGATTTTGCAATGGCAAAAACTCTACAATGAAGGCGGTATTACAGCCCTTGCCAATCGACAGAGAGGACAACCGCCTATGTCCCAATTTAATATCAAAGCATTACTCAAAAAGCCTATCTCGGAGCTCACGCCGGCAGAGTTGCGAAGACGTTTGGAGTATGCCGAAGCACAGGCTGCCTACCTAAAAAAGTTAGAAGCCTTAGCTCAGAGCAAAGCAACAAAAGAGAACAAGCCCAAGTAATTACTGAGCTAAGGCCGCATTACCGTTTACTAGACTTACTACTCATCGCCAAGATGGCTAAAAGCGTTTACTACTACTGGCGGGCAGCTAGTAGTAAAGCTGATCCTTATCAGGGGGCTAAAGAGCATATCACCCAGATCTTTAATGCCCATCGGGGTCGCTATGGCTATCGGCGGGTGCATTTAGAGCTGCGTAATCAACATCAATATTTAAACCGCAAGACAGTACAAAGGCTGATGGGCCAACTAGGACTGAAGTCCCTTGTGAGGCCCAAGCGCTATCAGTCTTATAAGGGGTCTGTGGGCAAGGCAGCTCCCAACTTACTAGAGCGCAACTTTATAGCTAAAGCACCCAATCAAAAGTGGGTTACCGATGTGACTGAGTTCAATATCAAAGGCGTGCGAGTTTATCTTTCGCCCATCTTAGATCTATACAACCAAGAGATCATCTCCTATGAGATTGCTGATCGGCCACAGATTAGCTCAGTAATGCAGATGCTAAAGAGCGCCTTCAAACGACTCAAGAATGAAGACAGGCCAGTATTACACTCAGACCAAGGCTGGCAATACCAAATGGGGCTTTATCAACAGGCCTTGCACAAGCAGGGCATTACTCAAAGTATGTCTAGAAAAGGGAACTGCTTAGACAACGCAGTTATGGAAAACTGGTTCGGGATTATGAAAACAGAGTTCTTCTATCGGAGAAGGTTTGAAAGTATCGAATCATTTAAAGCAGAACTAAAGGAATACATCCACTACTACAACCATGATCGAATTAAACAAAAACTAAAGGGATTGAGCCCAGTAAATTACCGAACCCAATCCCTCGTGCTAACCTAACTAAACTGTCCAACTTTTGGGGGTCAGTTCATTCGGGTGGCTTTTTCTTTTGGCTATTTGAAATGTCATGGTCACTGCTTGGAACAATGCGGAACTGAATGGACGTTTCAAGTGGGGATGATCTACGCTGGGTGAGACTCATGGACCGCGAGCGTCTCGAAACGCGACAGTTTGTCGGGTAAGCCGACAATCATGATTAATCAAACTTCTTTAAATAATCATCAAGCTCTCGACAAAAAATGCAGTAGTCGCAAAACGAACTTGACCAAGCGGTAAGATCAGTATTGGAGACTTGATGGCTACCAAAGCCATCGATAACCATGAAGTGAGCACAATCATCTATAGCATTAATAAGGCTTACATGCTTCGGCTCCAAATATATGAGTTGCCCTAATACCCTTCCAATTGCAACTCTACTTCTTCGATTGTGATATTCAAAGTATTGAATCCAATTTGCTGCAACACCAGGATAACCTATGCGCAATGGTGCCTCTGAGTAGGGGTGAATTTTTGCAAATGCTAAGCTAACGTCTTCGACGTTCAAGTTTTTCAATGTGAGAGCAACACCGGAAGCCTTGCTTATTTCCGACAATTGCCCAAGGCAAGATCCAGTTATCGAATTGGAATGCCTCCCAACATATGGCCAGATAGTTTTTCTATCTGATACTGCTTTGAGATGAACTACAAAGAAATAAAAAATAAAACTAGCTAAAACTGAAATCAAAATTGCATCGAAAACTACACCAAAATCATAAATCAGCTGACTTGATGCAGGAATAGAATTTAATAAAATAACCTTAATTCCAAGGATTACCAACGCTATCAAGGCAATTAAATTAGCTTCTATGGGACATGTTTTCAAATACTTCAACATATCAACCCCTTAACCGATCTTTAAAAGGTAAAAGATTGCTAGAAATCCCCATTTGCGATTCAAATTTCTCCACAAATTCAATCGAATTATTTAGAGCCCACAATAAGGTTTTATGACTAGACCACGCTCTTGGAAATAAAGGTGTTTCCGTTGGATAAAACGAACTGCCAATTGCTTTACCAGATATAGCTACAGAAATTTTTCGATGCTCTACTTGCTCATCAGACCACTCTGGTCTGTAATGAACTAAACCATTTCTGAGTTTAATTAGCGCATCAATATCTTGATAAGGTCGACCGCCTTTTTCTAAGGCAGGTTTATTTGCAAGGAATAATGCCAAGTCATACTTCTCAACAGTTGGCTTTTTTTCGTACAACTCCCACAGCTTAGCAACAACATCAATTCGTAAATCGGGGAATATAACGTCTTTATATAGAACAAATAGCTCGTTAGCGTAAGCCTCCAAAGCGGCTACCAAGGAAAATATCGTAGCAATAGAAAAAGACTGTATTTCCTCAAAGAAATCCCCAAACACTTCACCAACATGGTCAGTCTCTAACTGGCCAACTTTTCTTGAAAAAGATGCTGCAGATAAAAAATGTGTAATTGATAGACTTGAAATAACTCTTGATTGAATTGAGTCAACTGCAGAAACAGCCTCCAAAGATGACACAGAAACATTGGCATCGGTCACAGACATGGCTCCAAGAAAAAATCAACCATTCTTCGACGAATTCTTATAAAGCAATACCAACCCAGTTATTGGGGCAAAGAAGAATCCCATAAAGAACCAAAGCCAAGCATTGCGTTTGGTTGTTTGCGCCCAATAAGCACAGAAGATCCCAAACAAGAAAAAACTTATTCCAGAGTATTCATTCATCATAGTAATTTGCAGGCTCCAAAAGCAATTCCACCACGACCGTTGTTCTCAACAAACTTCATATCTGGAAATGGCTGAATGTCGTACTGACTTCTAAATAGGTAGAATTTCCTGTATCCCACATGCTTATCCACTTCTACCCGATCAATATCGTAGGAATCACAAGTGACTTTGTTGTCATTAGGTTTGATACTGCATCTATCGACTTTGGGCTTATCTGAATCGTGGATTCTGGCTGAAAACCTGTATTTTTCCATTTGAGCTGGCTGATAGGCATTCTCAAAATCTAGCTTCCTTGTAACAGTACAGTCATAGCTGACAGCATTGGCTAGTCCAGCCGCTAGGAGCAATCCCAGGAATGCAGCGTATTTCATTAAAAGCCTTTGGCAATGGAAGTATTGATTTCAGTTTAGTTATAGGGGTGATAACTGTCTAGCCCTAATTGGGAGGCATAGACACCCCCTAAATAGTCCTGCAAGCCCTTGAAATATCAGGGGTTTATAAGGGTATTATTGAGCAGAATTCTCTAGGAAAATAGGTCTAAAGCTACTAAAATGTAGGCATGCCAACTAAGTTTGCCACCCAATCTCAAGCCCGCCAATACAACGTTTCCAATGCTGTGGCATCTGCTCGGATTGAAGGTATTGTTCCAACTAAGCAGTTAGAGCAAAACCTTACTGATTACGTTGCTGGCAAAAAGAGTATTGCGCAATTGATAGAAGAAACCAAACAGCGTTATGCTAAAAATCCACTAAATTAATGCCTGTAATGAATAAGAAAATAATCATTATTGCTGGGCCCAATGGAGCTGGAAAAACTACCTTTGCCAAGAACTTCTTACCGCAAGAAGCACATACATCACGCTTTATCAATGCGGATCTTATTGCCGCTGGCCTAGCGCCCTTTAACCCTGAGTCTGTTTCGTTCAAAGCTGCTCGGTTGATGTTAAATGAATTGGATGAACACACTAAAGCTAGCGAGAGTTTTGCATTTGAAACAACCCTATCTGGAACTCACTATCTTCAACGCATTCATGAATGGAAAGATTTGGGCTATGACATCAAACTCTGGTTTATTGCTCTAAGCTCCCCTGAATTAGCTATTTCTCGCGTAGCTGAGCGGGTGGCACAGGGAGGCCACAATATTCCCGAAGAGGTGGTTCGCAGGCGCTACAAGGCAGGACTAGAAAATCTCTCAAAATATCAAAAAGTTGTAAAATCATGGGTATTGTTAAATGGCGATAAAACTCCACCGGAGCAAATTGATCAAGGTTAACCATGACTACTCCAAACAAAGACATTCGTAACTCCCCAGATCCCGACATTGCAGGCTCCTACTACGCCATGCAACGTGCTGGCCAAGCGGCAATTGACTTAGCAATTCAAACGAACACTGCAATCGTCACCATGATTGATGGAAAGATCGTTAGAATCCCAGCCGCAGAACTGATGAAAAAGCGCCAACTAACAGCGTAGGCACCGTTGGTCGCGAGTTCGAATCTCGCCCGACCCACCAAGAGTCATTGGTGTCCAGTTTCAACAAGCCGCTTTAGCTCAGTTGGTAGAGCAACCGCCTTGTAAGCGGTAGGTCATCAGTTCGAATCCGATAAGCGGCACCAGTAAAATAAAGGCTTGCAGCGATGCAGGCCTTTTTTACGTCTGGCCAATCTTGCGCCATGTCACCAATATGTCACCGCACTTTTTCAATGCGGCCAGTTTTTCCGGCATCTTTCACCAAAAGAAAAACCGCCGGGCTATCCCTAGCGGCGGCGGTTTAGTTGTTGTGGAGTGTCACGATTTATCTAGTCACGCTTTCAAGCCTCTTGGCATCACGGTCACTTGTTACTCCAGCGCAGTAATCACGAATTACCTTTAGCTTTGCTTGCCCAATACCTTTAACCGTCAATAGGGCTTCGTCTGTAGCACCTGCAATGATGTTTGGGGTATCTAAGCTCAGACTAGATAAATCCTCTATTGTTGCTTCGTTGATTTTTGGAATGGTGTCTATAAATCTAGGGAAAAACTTAGCGATAACCTTGTTGATTCCGCCATGCTTTCTAATGAATGGCCGCCAATCGTCGCCCTTAGCTTTTTCGCGCAGCTTATTAATTCGGCTATCAATTGAATCATTCAATTCGACTATTTCCCGCACAGCGATTAAAAAAGGTAAATAATCCCCCGCCCGTATCTGTCCTATTTCCGAAGCCATTGTGCTTTCTTGCACTTCATTGAGGTCAAGACCTAATTCATTCCACGTCTTGGTTTTTATAATCCAAATACCCTCCCACATCTCATTTGCGATTTTAGGCGGTTCTGAATTTATATCTGAATGAATTTCACCATGCCGCAACAATACACGCAACGGTGTTCGGAGTTGCATAGTTGCAACAAATTCAAGCCCGTCGCAGATGTCTTGTTCATTCTTCCAAGTATCAATTTTATTGTTTTGGCTTTCCTCCATTGTTGCAAAGACTTTCTTTTTTTGCGGCAGTCGCGATGGCGCTGGTTTTGTGTTTCCCAAAATTGAGTTAAGTAACTTCTGCAATATTCCCATGATGTCTCCGAATAAGAAATGCGTGACATACCACAATTGGCTTTGGCACATCATAGACCAAAAGTGGATTGAACGTCATCGCGCCACGAAGTCGGGGAATAACTTTTCAGCATGAATTATCGTTATCGGTTTTACCTGTTGCCCAGCGCGTTCGGCCTGTTCAATCTGCGCCTGTTGCTGGTCGGTAGCTATCTCATCAATAATTAGCACAAGTTCGTTGTGTGCATTGCTTATGGAGCGCTCAAGTTTTAGAAGCCTGTCTTTAATCGTTGCCATGTTTTATCCTTGCATCAATAACATTGAACACAATAACCTTTTCGCCCTTCGCTTCAATAGCGGCAATCTGTTGTTTTTTGCGTGCGTACTCTTCGGGGTCATCGCGCCCAATGTCCAAAACAATAAACTGCACGGGTGCAAGGGGTGTTCGGTCGGCAATGAGTTTTTCTAGAGCCTCAAGCCGTTGGTTAAGCGTTGCCATATTCGCCCCCTTCCTGCTCATCCCACGGCGGCACACCAGCACCCGGCATCCATGCTGTATCACCGGGCATATAGAACACAATCAATTGGCGGCCTGTTCGTTCGGCGTTGGCTATCTGTTCGGATTGCTCGGAGGTTGGTCGGTCGGTCACACTCAGCACCAACATGGGGGCGTTATTGCTTGCCCGTTCCAATTGCGTGATGCGGTCTTTAATCGTTGCCATTTTTCATCCCTTCCAGTGCCGTGATGCGGGCGGTTAGTTCGTCAATCTCTTTAATCCGTGCCAGCGCACCCAAACCAGTCAGCAGCGCAGCACCTTGGCCGGGCGCAAGAGTTCCAGCGGCCACGGCGCGCACTATCGCCACACCTTGCGCGGTCATACCTTCACCGTCCGGCAGGGATAGCTCTACAGGCTGCTCTATCGCCTTCATCGGGGGCAGCACACGTTCCAGCAACAGGCGGGCAGCTTGTGCGTCTCCTTCCTTGGCCTTGGTCACCAGTTGCGCGATGATTTCCGGCAGGTGTTCGGCTATGCTGTTGCGCAGCTTGGTTACTTCACCCACACCCGGCGGCCTTCCGTTTGGGTTGCCACTTTCGCCAGCTTTCCACTTGCCGCGCTTTTTCTTTTCAATCGTTGCCATATTGTTTCCTTCCTGCTTTATCAAGTTCACAAAAAACGTCCCGGCAATCCCGCGCCATGAATGCCACACCACCAGCGCAGCGGATGCGTTCAAGGAAAATGGTTTGCTCTGGCCTTAACTTCCCCTTTGCGGCTTTCACTTCCACACCAATCAAACGCCCGTCTTTTAATTGTCCCAACACATCAGGGCAGCCCGGCCACCCGAAGCGCACAAACCTGTTGCCTATCTTGGCGGCTCCACTGTTCATTCTCTCGCACCACGCCACGGCAGGATGCGCAGTTAATGCCTTCAAAACTTCCCGCAATGCGCCCGCTTCGGGTCGGTCGTTCTTTCGCACCACGGGCAGGGCATCCCCCAGCAGGTCATTCATGGTTCAGCACCAGTGAAAGGCAATAGATACGGGCTTCCCCCGCTTCCCGCTTCGCCCGTTCTGTAGTATTTCGGTTCAAACGGGAAATGCCGATACCCGCTTCCCGCTTCCCCTTTCCCCCTATAGGGAAGGGGGCGGAACGGGGGAACGAAACGGGGGGGTTTATTTGTCCCATAACCAATCCCCTTTCATGGCAAGAAAACCACGCTCTACCAGTCCCGTGATTGCTACCTTGGCGCGTGATGTTTTGTGCTTGGCATCGGCGGGGATGCGTTCGGCCACGATTGCCACGGCATCAGCGTATTGAATGCACGGCCTGCCCTGTGGCGCGCCTTCCTTGCCAGTGTGCGGCGATTTGCGCAGTGCTTCGCCCAAGGCTTCGTTTGCAATCTTTTGGTTACTTCGCAGCGTTGGTCTTTTGGCTTGCTTGATTGCTTCCGCTGAATCATCCGGCACGGCCACGCATGAAGTGATTTCGTCGCCTTCGTCATCAATGCCCACCGGCACAATTTCCAGTTTGAACGGGTGCGCATCGCCCGTTACATCGTCCTTGCTCTTTGCCACGCTCCACGCCTTGCGGTTGTCGGTCGCAGTGACTTCAATCGCACCATCAAGGGCGGCATATAGGCTTGAATGCCCGCGTAGTCCCTTCGTGGTGTCCTTGCCCGTGTGATGCACCAGCAGCACCAAACCACCGACAAGCATTTGCAGTTCCTTAGCGGCGGCAATCAGGTTGCCCATATCAACGGATGAATTTTCATCAGCTCCAGGTGCGGCACGGTTCAAGGTGTCGAGTATCACCAGCCCACCAGCACCACCACCGGCAATCACCGCCTTGGCTAGTTCCGGCACGTCATCACTCAGCAGGTCGAACGGTTGCGTAATGAAGCGCATCGCATCGGGCACGGGCTTGTTGTTGTGTTGGCTCCACGCCTTTACGCGCTTACCCATTCCGGCTTCACCTTCAAGGCAAACGTATGTCACCGGGCATTGAGTGACACGGCGGCCAAACCATTCATAATCACCACCGGCAACAGCGGCGGCTATATTCAGCATCAGAAAACTTTTCCCGCTACCGCTTGCGCCATACAGTGCGGCCAATCCTTCCAGCGGCAGCACACCACGCACCATCCAGCGCATCGGCGGGGCGTTGCATAGGTCAGCACCAGATAACAGCTTGTAACGCATCAGCGGGGCTACAGGGCGTTGCAGCAGGTCAGACAATGCACCCGTGCCATGCTCTTGCGCGTAGTCGTTTGCATCATAGTTGCCGGGCTTGTCGGTGGGCATCGCTATCCACTGGCCAGCAACATCAGCGGCAATCTTCGCGGCCTTATCTTCCATGCCCCTATCTGGAACGATTACCAAACGAGCGGCGGGATATTTGTCGCGTAATGTTTTCGCCACTGTTGCCGTGCGCGTGCTTCCAAACGTAACCACGGCAGCGCATCCGGTCGCCTGATTAACTGCCCACGCCTGCCCGATACCTTCCACGATAAAGGCGCGGTCGGTTATCTCGCCCACGGTGAAAAATCCATCACCAGTTTGCGCACCGGGTAGGAATAACTTTTTACCCTCGCCCGGCGGAATGAATTGAACGGTTTGCAGGTGTTCACCGCTCCAGCATGGAACCACCAGATAACCCGTTACGTTGTCCCCGGCGATAGTCAGCGGTTCAGCACTGGCCGGATAAAAGCGTAAACCGTCCGGCTTCCCCTGTTTGCGATGAATGTATGCCTCGGCAGGTGTCGCAGGTATGCATCTATCCCATACAGCAACAGCGTTTTCGGCCTGTTTAACGGGCTTTGACGGGCTTGGTGCAGGCTTGGTAATAGGAAGGTTAGGACGGCTGTCATTTGTGCGTATTTCATCACTCCAACCTTGCGCCCGTGCCATGCCAAACAGTGTTGCCGGGGTCACACCTCCCGATTCTTTGAACGATTTCCAAACCGTGCGGCATTCGCTCTCATTCTGGTAATTACCAGCGGATGCGCTCCAGTTGTGGAAGTCCTCAAACTCTAATCCTGCAGACTTCGCGGCCATGCCAGCACGCACCCACTCATCACGGGCGCACCCTGCATCAAGATGGTGAAGCGCATCGGCGGCGCGTTCGGTTTCGTTCATCATGCGCACTCCCACAACAGCAGGCACAGCAGCGCGGCCAGTAATGCGCAGTCAGGATGCACCACGGCCATGATGCGGCTTATCACGATATAGGCGCGATTCATGCAGCACCCCGCTTGCTTAACCACGAATTAACCTTGCGGCGGTCGGGTGCGTTGAATGAATAAATGCCGGGGCGCGTAACCACTCCATCACGGTCTAGCATTGGCACTTTTTCGCATGGCGTTTCTAATCCACGGCGGCGCAATTCTGCGACAAGTTCGGGCGTGTTGGATGCGCCTGTAATCTGTTGCAGGTCATTCTTAAATCGCGCCCTTTGCATCAGAGCATGAATGCAGCGAAGGTGTCGCGGGTTATCTGTGCCAGCGAATTTAGGCGCAACTTTGGCGGCATCTTTCGGGCTTGATTTATCTACGCTCAATTCTGAAAATAGTTCGCCGGGTGTAGTAGAATTGCGCTTGTCGGGGGCGCGTTCGGATGCTGTTTGGTTCGGGCGCGTTTTCATTTATGCGGCCTCCCCATTCAACAGCGCACGGATTGCAGCAACAGACCACGCAAGGCGGCCAGATATACGCACGGGGCGCAGCGCACCATTCTCCAAACACGCCCAAGCCCTCAAGGTTTGCGGTTGCCTGTTCAGGTAGTAAGCGGCGGCATCAGTTGGAACCGTGGGGCGGGTTACTTGTTCCAGCGGCGGGAATATCGGCAGGTTATGCGCGGCGGATGATTGAACGGTTTGCATTTGGAACCACCTTTAGCCTTTCGGCGTTGTTGAAGATGGTTCGCATTTCATACAGTGCAACTATTGCGCAACGGCAACGCAACGGCGCACCCCATACAGGGCTTTGGGTTTAGGGGCGATAGCGCAACAGCGCAACGCAACAGCGATTTAATTTCATCCTTTCATTTTATGAGTTGGCCGTATGCGTTTTTCACGCCTGAATAAGCGCGAGTTGCGCTGAATTTTACTTTTGCAGTCTTTATCAAAGCAGCGATGCGTTGACGTGTAACCCCGTGCTTTGTCGCTAGGCTTGTTTGCGTTACCCCGGGCATGATGCTTTCTTCCCATAACGTCCGCAACCTTGCATCGTCCCAAGTCTTTTCATTTGTTCCGGCCTTGGGCGTTGTTACTGGCAAGGCTTTCACCTTCGCGGCGGGTGCGGCTTGAGAATAAAGCTGTTCGCGTGTAACTGTTTGGGGTTCATCCAATACCCAATAATGGTCTTTCCGCGGGTGCGCGTCCGGGCAGTCGGTCGGGTCAATTGCCAGATACATTTTCAATTGCGAATCTGGGAAACAAAGCAGGTCGTTTGCCAGTTCAGGCATTATCGGGACAAGGCAGGCGGCACAGCCTCGGGGTGATGATTGCTTTGGGGCTACTGCCCAAGGGAAGGCGTGTAGCATGGCTGTATGGCGGCGGGCGGCTGCAAACAAAACCAGTTCACCATCGGCGGCTTGTTGCAATAATGATTCCGGCTTGCCCTCAATTATCAGGCTAAATTCTTTTCCATCTTGTTTCATGCTGCATCCTTTCGCAATGCTCTTTCAATTGGGAGCCACACCACGCCGGTGAAAGTGTCCGGCTATTCCCCCTTGGCAATTACTCGCAGGGTAGGTGCGGCAAACTCGATTACTTTACAGCACGCAATCCTTTTTCTACTGGCACAAACTCGATTCCGGCTTGCTCTAATATCCACGCTTCAATTTTGACGTGCCACAAGTGCAGCAAGTCGAGTTCCCGCTGTATGTAATGCTTTTCGGCTATCGCGCTCGGCTTGTGTCCCATAATCTGCGCAACAATTCCGGCAGGGACTTCCACCCACTCAGACAGCGTGCCAAAGGAACGGCGTAGGCCATGCAGGGACAGCGCAGGTAGGGCAGCGGCGGTCAATGCCTTGTTGTGGGGATTGCGCGGCTCTTCAAGCCTTCCCGATGCAGCGGCGGGGCTACTAAAAACAAACTCATTCCGGCGCGGCAGGGCAGCTATCAGGTGTTCCAGATAAGGGGTCAGCGGAATAGTGCGCTCCCCTTCCACCTTGTCGCGGATGGTCAAACTCTTCCACTGAAAATCCACATCAGCCCAGCGCAGCGCGGCCAGTTCGTTGCGCCTTGCACCGGTCAACAGCAAGCCTTGCAGGTATGCGGAAATAACAGGGTTGCCAATCTTTTGCACGGCTTCAAACCACGGATTGATTTGCGCGCGGCGTAGGCTGTCGTTCTTTTTGACTTGCACCGATGGAACCTTGCGCTTAACTTCATCGGACTGGCACGCATCAGCATGAACGGCGGCACTGTAGGTTTTATGCTTGGCGCACCACGTCAGGAAGGCACGCAAGGCGCGGAAGGCTTGGGCGGCAGTGGTGGGGGCTTGCTTCGTTTCCGTGTCTAACCATGCGGCAATTGCCTTTGCGTCAAGGTCAGCAAGGCGCATAGTCATCAGCGGCACCAGCACACCGGGGCGCGTTGTTTCCGGCTCGTTCGGGCGGCGGCCACGGGTGCGCTTTTCTCCACCGGCTTGCACAAAATAGGCATGGTGGGCTTTATGCTTTTCGCCCCATTCCGGCTTGCCGTCTTTCATGGATGCGCTTCGGTCAGCGATATAGGCTTGCCACGCTTCGGCCACTGTCACCGATTCGCTTACCTGCTTTTGTGCCAGCGCGGCGGCTTTGGCTTCCTTGGCGGCTTCCTGTTCGGCCTTCACTTGGCGAGGGTCGTTCCCGTTATCAATAACTGTTTGAAGGCGGCGGGCTTCCTTTTGGGCATCGGCAATGCTCCGCACGCCCACGTCACCAATAGTCAGGCGCATGGATTGCCCTTTAACCTTGGCTTGGAATATGTAGGACTTCGCACCGGCGGCGGTCGCAATAATGCCCAGCCCCTTCACTTCATCGCACCATAGGTAGGTTCGCGTTTTATCCTTCGGGCATTGTAATTCTGCAATGCGCCCGGCTGTCAGCTTCACCTTTACCGCTTTGACTATTGCCATGATTTCCCCTTCGCCCGTTTACATGTCACCACCATGTCACCACGAATTGAGTATATAGCGGAATAGTTATCAACACAACAAACAAGGGATAAATGCTTAACTTGTTGATTTTCAGCAAAACAGGCGGGGTTATGGAATGGCAATCAACGGTGAAAAATGCCATCAATGACAGACTTGTAAGCGGTAGGTCGTCAGTTCGAATCCGACAAGCGGCACCAATAAATACAAGGGCTTGCAGAAATGTAGGCCTTTGTTGTTTCTGGCGTTTGAATTCGTGTAGGCATGGTGTAGGTTTTTACTGAGCATCCGCACCGACAATACTTCCTCCTGATGTACGAGCAGTAAATCAACAACCCATCCATAACCCTAGAAAACGCAGTTAGAAAATTTCACAAAACGGATCAAGATGTTATAGGTTTTCGTGGGTGCGAATTCATTCGCACGGAACACGTTGATTGTGCGAATGAATTCGCACCTACAAGAAGCTCAACAGCCGTTTTTAGGATAACCCAGAATAACCCAGTCGGTTATCATCCGTAACCCATTCGCACCTCATCCGGTTACTGTAACGTTACGTCGCCGTTTCAGTGGCGTTGCGGGTGCGTTTCCTGTGCGGGTGCGTTCGGTATGCGTTCGCATGTTGTCCGCAGTTTTTGTTATACCTATCCGGGCGTATTTTAAAACCCTCCGGGCTACCCCCGTCAAACTGTGAAAAATCGATGGAGACAGTTCCCGTCTGATTTTCTTATCGTATGACAATGAAAGGCCTATGCTTCCGTGACCCCATGCTTTCGCTCCAAGTGTCGGACTTGCCGACTCGTCTGGCTGACCTGTTTGGCTTTTTGGCTTCCATCCTTGTCCGCTTTTCCGGCCTTTAGAAACGCCGGAACCACCTTGCTGCCCGATAAGATAAAGTCGTGCTCCACTGCTATCAGCGCTTCTGTCTGTGGCACTGACAGGCATTCAATCATTCCCCGGTAAACCAGCCCAAACAACTGATCCAGCGCGATTTGATGCGTCTTGCGGGTGGTCGCATAGAGCCAGTCGGAGAGCGCCATAAAATGTGCGAATGGGCTGTCGCCCAGCAACAGGGGTAGGGCCTGCGGGAAGCGGCCGGAATTGGCGATCAGGTCCCAGTAGCGGGCAAAGCGCACCAGGCGCTGCATGGTGGTGAAGTCGATGCGATCGGTGGCGAGGATGGTGTAGGGCGCGTAAGGGGTGTAGCGCATGCCATACGAAGCTGTATGACGGATGATGTGGGTGCCGCGCAGGCGCTTGAGTACGCCGACCTGGATCTCCTGCTGCCGGAGCGCAACCAGACGGTCGAAGCCTTGCGCAAAGCTGGCCATGTCTTCGCCAGGCAGGCCGATGATGAGATCGACGTGGACATGCGCGTGGCTCTCTTCGCTTAGCCAGCGCAGGTTCTCTTCTGTTTTTGCTGTGTCCTGCTTGCGCGAGATGCGCGCCTGCACCTCGGGATTGAACGTCTGTATGCCTACCTCGAATTGCAGCGAACCCGCAGGGAAGCGCAAGATTAGCTCTTTGAGCGGGTCGGGCAGGTGATCCGGGATCACTTCGAAATGCACGAATAACTTGTCGTCTAATCGTTCCAGAAAGAATTCAAGGATGCGCGCACTGGCCTTGATGTTCAGGTTGAAGGTGCGGTCTACAAACTTGAACTGGCGTGCGCCGCGCTCGTACAGCTTGGCCATCTCGGCCAGAAACAGGTCGAGGTCGAAGGCCCAGGCCGTCTTGTCGAGTGAGGAGAGGCAGAATTCGCATTTGAACGGGCAGCCGCGCGATGCTTCGACGTACAGGGTGCGGTTGGCGATATCGTTGTCGTCATATAGCGCATAGGGCAGTTTGATCTCGGCCAGCGCGGGCTGCAGGCCGGCGATGATCTTCTGCGCCTGCGGGCGCTTCTGCAGCAGCTCGCGGCAGAGTTTAGCAAAGCTGATGTCGCCCCAGCCGGTGATCACATAATCCGCCAGCCGCACGATTTCCTGGTGTTCGCATTCGTAACTCACTTCCGGCCCGCCCAGCACCACGATGATCTCCGGGGCGACGCACTTGAGCAGCGCCACCACACGGGTGATCTCGACCACATTCCAGATGTAGACGCCGAAGCCGACGATCTTGGGCTGTGCAGCCAGTATCGACTCGATGACTTCTTCCGGGTTGCTTTGCAGGATGAACTCCATGATCTGCGTGTCCTGCTGGTACTCGCCCATATTGGCGGCGAGGTAACGCAAACCAAGCGAAGCATGGTGATGGCGTGCGTTGAGGGTGGCGAGAACGATGGTGGGCATGCGCGGACAGATGGGCTGAAGGGCTGCTATGTTACGCTAATTCCACGGCTGCTAGAATGAGTGCAGGTGACGGACTGCTCGTAGTGCGAGCCGGCGTTTTCCGGAGTTGTGCGGGGGGACACCCCTTGAGTGTATGCGGTATCGTCGGACTAGCCCTGGCAAAGAGTCGCGGCAATGAGACGCATTGCTTTTTTTCGCTCGCTCGTTACAATGCCCAAATTCAATCCTTATTCGGTGACCTGTCATGCAGGAGCAAATCATCAGCCTGACCGATTTTAAAACCTCTGCCAGCCGCCTGTTGCAAGAGACGCGTGGCGGAACCAACATCATCTTGACGCAGAATGGCTCGGCGAGTGCGGTCGTGCAGGATTACGCAACTTACCGCACCCAGCAGGATGCCTTTCTGATGCTGAAACTGATGGTTCAGGGCGAGGCCGACGCGAGTAAAGACAAGCTGACTTCGCAGGCTGAGGTGTTCAATTCGATGCGTGCCTCTTTGCGGGAGCGTCAACAGCAAAATGGCTGAAACGTATCAGGTATTGTGGGCGGATACGGCACGGCAGGATTTGACAGAAATCATCGACTACATCGCACAGGACAGCATTGGGAGTGCGCTGGCGGTTCTGGATAATCTGGAGGCCAAAGCCGCCATGCTGGGCACTTTTCCCAAACGCGGTCGTATCGTGCCGGAACTGCTGCATACCGGCATATCGCAATACCGGGAAATCATCAGCGCGCCGTGGCGCATCGTTTACCGTATTGAAAGTCAGCGCGTGCTGGTGATGGCGGTATTCGACAGTCGCCGCGATTTGCAGGTCATTTTGCTTAACCGGCTGGCGCACTGACGGAAGGTGTGCCGCCTTTCGCTCAAAACAACGAGCGCAAGGTGCGACTATGTTTTTAGGTGAAGCCCCTTCATTCAGGAACAGGCACTTCAGTGCCCAGTGTTCCGTGGGAATGCACCAGCGGCATTGCGGTCTTATTGCCGGTCTGCCACCGGCTAACAGGAATCATCATGGAAATGAAAAAGATCAATTCAGGCAGGCTGCGTGCCATAGGCTACGATGGCCGCATCCGATTATTGCAGGTACAGCTCGATGACGGCAGCACCTTGCAATACACGGGTGTGGGCGAGGATGCCTGGCGGCGCTTGAGCGCTTCGGGCGCGGCGTGGAGTTTTTACCGCGACAATATCGAAGAAGAGTTCGCCGCGAAGCGCGTCTCCGGCAAAGCAACCGCCACGGTGAATCCGCTCGATGACTTGTTCGGTAAACCCTGAGGGTTTCTACCGATGAAAAAAATGCAGTTTCAGGAAGTCGAGTTGCATACGCGCGCTCCCGACAAGTCGGCACACGGCACGCCCTGCAACGGTTGCGGAATATGTTGCGCAGCGGGGCCGTGTCCGGTCGCATTGGTGTTTTTGTTTCAATTCAAGGGTCAATGTCGTGCACTGTTATGGCAGGAGGAGACCCGTCGTTATCTGTGCGGTATGGTGGTGAGCCCTGATCGCTACGTGCGGCTGATCCCGGAAAAATGGCGAAAAGGTAGCGGTCGTTTCTTTGCATCGCGTATCGCAGCCGGTGCGGGATGCGATTCTTTCGCCGAAATTGAGTGAATAGCCTGTATCAGTTGTCAGGCCGGATGCCGATCCAGATGGTGTGTCGATTGCCGCGCTTGGCCTTGTGCGACCCTACCCGTTGTTGTGTTACGGCAAAACCTGTCTTCACCATGCGTTGAGTAAAGGCGGGGTCGGCGGTGGCGGACCAGACAGTGAGTACGCCGCCCGGCTTGAGCGCAGCATAAGCATGTTTCAGCCCACGCAGGCTGTACAAGGTGCCGTTATCATCGTAAGTAAATGAACTCGGGCCATTATCCACATCCAGCATGATGGCATCGAAGCTGTTGCCCTGTTCCTGCATTACCCTGCCGACATCCTGTTCCAGTACGTGAACGCGCCCGTCATCCAGCGGAAATCCGGCAAGGTGGCCCATATAATCCCGGTTCCAGCGTACTACCGCAGGTATCAGTTCGGACACTGTTACCCGCGCACCGGAATCCGTATGGGATAGCACTGCCGCCAGGGTGAAACCGATGCCGAGACCGCCCACCAGCAGGTGCGGATTTCCCCGGCTGGCGATCTGCTTGCAAGCCAGTTCAGCGAGCACATCCTCCGAGTGATGCGCGCGGCTGTTCATCAGTTCACCCGCTTTATCCACGCGGATAGAAAACTCGTCGCCGCGCTGGTAAAGCCGCAGTGTCGTATTCGACCAGGATGCGGTGTCGATCAATGTATAGGGAAGCATGATTTCTTTCGTCAGACTGCGACCGTGATTGCGTTGCCCTATTGGGTTGTAATGACGAGGCGACCGTATTGCACGGACTTGATGATGCCGTGGTCGGCGTCGGGCATCTCGTTTGCGGCCTTGTCGGCCAGCCACTCTTTGTCGAGGTAACTGACTCTGGCGGTACCCTCATCTATCCATTCGATCACTTCGATGCGCTGTCCCACATCGGTCGGGGCGCTCGGCGCATCGCCGGGTCGTTTGAATTTGTGTAGCAGCCTTACGATCAGCGTGTGAACAACGGTACCCAGAATAAGCGCCGCATACTGTAATTCGCCGGATAATTCTGCATAGTCTGCGATGGCGGGATAGATGAAGGCCAGCCCGATCGCCATCAGGTATGAGGTGCCGATGGCGGATTCGGCGAGTATGAAAAGGATTCCGAATACCGACCATGAAATAAAGTCCATTTGTTCTCTCCTGTAAGGGCTGTCTATTATATTCGTCGCGACCGCGTATGTTATAAAACTTGCTGTGCGGGGGCTGTGACAAACAGGGTGCGCTGTTTTAGAATCCGCGATTGCAATAACGACAGGATCATTCTTTTGAAAAAATCACCGCATGAAAAATAATCAGCGGGTTGCCGTAATCGGCGGCGGGCCGGCAGGGCTGATGGCGGCCGAAGTGCTGGCACAGTCCGGTGTTTGCGTCGATCTGTACGATGCGATGCCCACGGCGGGACGCAAGTTTCTGATGGCGGGCAAGGGCGGTATGAACATCACGCACGCGGAATCGCCGGATGATTTCCTGTCGCGCTACGGTGCGCGCAGCGCCGAGATTAAACCGTTGCTCGATGCCTTCGGCCCGGATGCATTGCGCGAGTGGGTGCATGGGCTGGGTATTTCAACCTTTGTCGGCAGCTCGGGACGGGTATTCCCCGCTGATATGAAAGCGGCACCGCTGTTGCGCGCCTGGCTGCACCGTCTGCGCGAGTCCGGGGTACATTTTCACATGCGCCATCGCTGGTGCGGCTGGGATGCGCAAGCGGGTGAGAAGGCCGCGCTCTGTTTTGAAACGGCAGCAGGTCGCGTTACGGTTCAGGTCGATGCGGTGGTGCTGGCGCTGGGCGGCGGCAGCTGGGCGCGGCTGGGCTCGGATGGCGCATGGGTGTCGATGCTGGCCGCTCGCGGGATTTCGGTCGCGCCGCTCAAGCCCGCGAATTGCGGTTTCGATGTGGGCTGGAGCACGCATTTTGCTGAAAAATTTGCGGGCCATCCATTGAAGTCGGTGACGGTGAGTTTTACCGACAGCGTGGGGCGGGTGCATGCAAAACAGGGCGATGTGATGGTGACCGCAAGCGGGATTGAGGGCGGGCTGATCTATGCGCTGTCCGCCGGTTTGCGCGATGAGATCGACGCCACTGGTAGTGTGATGATCAACATCGATCTGTTGCCCGGCAAAGACCTGGAGCGCGTTCTGGCTGAAGTGGATCATCCGCGCGGTTCGCGTTCGATGTCCAGTCATTTGCAGAGCCGTGCAGGCATCAAGGGTGTGAAGAGCGGATTGTTGCGCGAACAGTTGCCGCGTGAGTGTTTCGAACAGCCCGAAAGGCTGGCGGCCGCAATCAAGTCGCTGCCGCTGACGCTGGTCGCCGCGCGACCGCTGGACGAGGCGATCAGCAGTGCAGGCGGCGTGGTTTTCGAGGCGCTGGATGCGCATCTGATGGCGCTGCCCGGTGTGTTCTGCGCGGGCGAAATGCTGGACTGGGAAGCGCCCACCGGCGGCTATCTGCTGACAGCCTGCTTCGCCAGCGGACGTGTCGCAGGACAAGGCGTGCTGGACTGGCTTAAAAATAATCACGATTTAGCATAAACAATGAGTACGAATTTGAAAAATCTTTATCCGCAACCGGTTTGGACGCATTTTGCGACGCTGTGCGCAATACCCCGTGCCTCGCTGCATGAGGCCGCGCTGGTCACACACCTGATCGCCTGGGCCGAGGCGCGCGGTATAACGGCGCTGGTCGATGTTGCGGGCAACCTGATCCTGAAGAAACCCGCCAGTCCCGGCTGCGAGGCGATGCCTGGCGTGATTCTGCAAGGTCATCTCGATATGGTGTGTCAGGCCAATTCCGGCACGCAGCATGATTTTTTGCGCGATCCGGTCAACGGGGTGGTGCGCGACGGCTGGGTGGTGGCAGAAAACACCACGCTGGGCGCGGACAACGGCATAGGCGTGGCACTCGCGCTGGCAGCGCTCGAAGCGCCGGGACTGATCCATCCGCGGCTGGAGGTGTTGCTCACCGTCAACGAGGAATCCGGCATGGATGGCGCGCGCGGGCTCCTGCCCGGCAGCTTGCAGGGCAGGACGCTGATCAATCTGGACACTGAGGAATGGGGGTATTTCTATCTCGGTTGCGCAGGCGGCGTGGATGTGGAAGTACGCCATGAGTGCGAACAGCAGGATATTCCGCCGGGCTATGCGCTGATACGGCTGGAAGTGTCCGGACTCAGTGGCGGTCACTCCGGTATCGACATCCATCTGGGGCGAGGCAATGCGATCAAGCTGCTGGCGGAAGCGCTGCGCGATTTGGCTGCGCATACCGACTTGCGTCTGATGGCATTAAAGGGCGGCACAGCGCGCAACGCGATCCCGCGCGAGGCATACGCCGTGTGCGCGCTGCCCGTTGCGATGGCGTCGAATATCGATGTATGGGTGCAGCACCGCCATGAGGCCTGGCGGACGCGCTTCAAAGAGGCCGATGCAGACGTGTCGCTGGTGTGCCAGCATTATGATGCCATGCCGGACACAGGCATAGCACACACAGCACCGCTGCTGGCTTTTCTCGACATTGCCGTGAATGGGGTGGCGCGCGTGAGTGATGATTTTCCTGGTGTGACCGATACCTCAAGCAATCTGGGCGTGGTTGTTCTGGAGCAAGGCGTTTTCAAGGCAACATTCAAAGTACGCTCGCTGCTGGATGAACGCGCGGATGCGCTGGCCGACAAGCTGATTTCATACGCTGTCAGCTACGGCTTGTGCGCATGGAAACACGGTGCATATCCGGGCTGGACACCGAAACCGTCATCCGGTTTACTGGCGTTGTGCCAACAGGTTTACAGCGCGCAATTCGGTCAACCTGCCCGATTGCAGGTGATTCATGCCGGACTGGAATGCGGGCTGCTCGCCGCCAGCCATCCGCATCTGGATATGATCTCCTTCGGGCCGGATATACGCGGCGCGCATGCGCCCGGCGAGCGGGTGGAAATCGCCTCTGTCGCGCGCTGCTGGACGTTGCTCAGGGCGATATTGCAGGCGCTGGCCAAGGACGGGCCATGATGCGACTCGAAAAAGCATTGCGCGCCTGGGGAACAAGCGATTTTGAGGAAGTGCTTAAACGGGAGTTGTCACAATTGCCTATGGGCTCATTGCCCCTGCAACAGGGGCTGACTGTCGGTAATTATGTGGCCGACACACCGATCAGCGCGATGATCAGCAGTGTTGTCGATTTGCAGGATGTCATACGCGTCCGGGCGGGGATTTTTTATCAGGGCGTGATCGGCGGTTGCAGTTGTACGGACGACCCCACACCCGTCAGCGAGATTAACGAGTACTGCGAAGTGCAACTGGATATCGACAAGACCAGCGCTGCAACGGCGGTTACGCTGATCGAATAAGCCTTGGGCGCACTTTTATTCTGCAACCGGTTTGGTGTTCATGCCAGTGCCACGAACACCACGGTCTTTTGTTTGATCAGCCGCTGTTGCGCAGGCCGGTTGCAATGCCGTTGATGGTCAGATGGATGGCGCGTTTGATCTGCTCGTTGTCGTCGCCGGCACGATGGCGTTCCAGCAGCGAGACCTGCAAGTGGTTGAGCGGGTCAATGTAGGGTGAGCGCGTCAGCAAGCTGCGCGCGAACGTGGGATTGTCCTGTAACAGCGAGGTGTTACCGGTCACTTTGAACAGCATTTTGACGGTCACTTCCCATTCGCTGTGAATCGCACCAAAGATACGTTCGCGCAATTCGATATCTTCCACCAGTTCGGCATAGCGCGAGGCGATACCCATGTCTGTCTTGGACAGCACCATATCCATGTTGGACATCAATCCACGGAAAAACGCCCAGTTTTTGTACATGGCCTGTAACTGCGCCAGACCGGCGTCGCCTTCGCGGGCGATGAATTGCTGCACCGCGCTGCCGAAACCGAGCCAGCCCGGCAGCAGTGTGCGATTCAAGCCCCAGCTGAATACCCAGGGAATGGCGCGCAAGTCTTCAATGCGGTCGGATGCCTTGCGCGAGGACGGGCGACTGCCGATGTTGAGTTCGGCAATTTCACGGATCGGGGTGGCAATGAAAAAATATTCGGTGAAGCCGGGTGTTTCATACACCAGCTTGCGATAAGCCGCGAACGCATCCAGGCTTAGCTCCTCCATGATGCGGTGATATTCCGGCATCGCGCTGTCCGCGCCGTGATGATGCAGCAACGTCGCTTCCATGGTAGCGGCAATCAGGGTTTCCAGATTGCGCTGGCCGATTTCAGGATTGGAATATTTGCTGGAAATCACCTCGCCTTGTTCGGTGATGCGGATCTGCCCGTTCACGCTACCCGGCGGTTGTGCCAGGATTGCGTCATAACTGGGGCCGCCGCCGCGTCCGACTGTGCCGCCACGTCCATGGAACAGACGAAGTTCTATGCCATATTTGGCGAATACCTTGACCAGCTCCAGTTCAGCCTTGTACAGCTCCCAGTTGGCTGTGATGTAACCGCCGTCCTTGTTGCTGTCGGAATAACCCAGCATGACTTCCTGCGTGTTGTCGCGTCTGGCCAGCAGTTGGCGATAGTAGGGTATGGCGAAAAGCTCGTCCATGATAGGCCCGCAGCCGCGCAGGTCTTCGATGGTTTCAAACAGCGGGATGATGTTGACGTGGAGCTGTGGTTTATCGCCCAATTCCAGCAGATTAACCTGCTGCAGCATCAGGGACAGTTCCAGCATGTCGCTCACTGCGTCTGCCTTGGAGATGATGTGGTTAGGTAATGCGGCGCGGCCATAGCGTCGGTGTATGTCTGCGGCAGCCTGCATGATGCGCAGTTCGCTCTGCACGACATCGGAGTATTGCTCAAGGTCGCCGATCAGCAGTTTGCCGGCTTGTAGTGTGTCCAGCAGGACAGTGCGGCGCGCGGCCTCATCAAGTTCAGAATAATTTGTGATGGTTGTGGCGTGTGCAAGCAGTTCGCTGACCGTTTGCTCGTGTATCGCACTATGCTGACGCATATCCAGCGGCGCCAGGTGGAAGCCGAAGACCTCCGCAGAACGGCGCAGGTTGGCCAGTCGTCCGCGCGCCAGATACAAGGCGCCGTGATCGAGCAGCGATGTAATCAGCACATCCAGATCGGCGATGAACTGTTGTGGTGTGGCGTAGGGTTCGGCGTCCTTGCCTACCGGTGGCAGGTGCGAAATTTCGTGGCCGAGTTGTTTGGCTGTTGCCGACAGGCGTGAATAAATCAGTATCAGTGCGCGGCGATAGGGCTCGTCCTCGCGACTGACCGCCTTGTCCGGCGAGGCTTCGGAAAGCAGGCGCAACTCATCGCTGACATCGGCCAGGCGATCTGTCAGGCTCAGGCGTTTACCGAGTACATGGGTCTCATTCAGATAATGTTCGAACGCCAGCGCGGAATGATGTTGCGCCGCATATTGCATGACTTCGTGGGTAACGAAAGGATTGCCGTCACGGTCTCCGCCTATCCAGCTGCCTACGCGCAACAGCGGTGGAATCGTGATGTCTTCGTCGTAACGCGTGCGCAGTTGTTTTTCCAGTTTGGCGTAGATTCTGGGGATTTCCTTCAGGAAGGTATAGCGGTAAAACTCCAGGCCGTTCCTGATCTCGTCGCGCACATTCAGCTTGGCCGTGCGCAGCATGCGTGTCTGCCACAGGATAAGCACGAAACGACGCAGGGCATTTTCGTTATCCTCCATTTCGACAGGTGTCATGTCGAGGCGATCACGTTTAGTCATCAGGCTGGAGATGATCAAATGGCAATCCAGAATGCTTTTGCGCTGCACCTCTGTGGGGTGCGCGGTCAGTACCGGCGAGATCAGTGCGCTGTTAAGGAACGACTGCAGCGTGGCCTTGTCGACGGGTTTCTTTTCGATACGATCCAGTGCCAGCAGCAGGCTGCCGTTTTTGAGGGCGGCGCCGGCCTTGAGCTGAGCGCGATGGAGGCGATCATTGTGCAAATCTTCGGCAATATTGGAGAGTTGAGAAAAATAGCTGAAGGCGCGTACCACAGCGAGGGTCTCGTCGGGGGAAAGGTCATCCAGCATTTGCTCGAGTCGCACGCGGTCACGGCTGTCCTGGGTCTTGCGGAAACGTACCGCAGAGCGACGCACGTTCTCGACCAGTAGAAAGGTTTCTTCACCCTCCTGTTCGCGCAGAGTGTCGCCAAGAATGCGACCGAGCAGGCGTACATCTTCACGGAGGGGAATATCTCGACTGGAAATATTGGCAGGAGCAAAAAATAAAGTCATCTTAATTTATACGCAAAAAAGCGCGGCAGGCTCCGTGTTAGAATGCGCCGCGTAATTAATCACAAAAATTCAGGAAATTCGATGAGAGCAGCCTCTTCAATATTACCGTCGTCTTCACCCATCCCGCCCGCTCGTCTGGTAATCGCATCGCGTGAGAGCGCGCTGGCCATGTGGCAAGCTGAACATATCAGGGACAGGTTGCGCGCATTATATCCGCAAACTGAGGTCAGTATTCTGGGTATGACCACACAGGGCGACCAGATACTGGATGTGTCGCTCTCCAAAATTGGCGGTAAAGGCCTGTTTGTCAAGGAGTTGGAGACCGCATTGGAAGATGGCAGCGCCGATCTTGCCGTACATTCGCTCAAAGATGTCCCTATGCGTATGCCGGAAGGTTTTGTGCTGGCAGTCATAGGCGAGCGTGAAGATCCGCACGATGCATTTGTTTCAAACAACTATGAAAATCTGGCCGATTTGCCAGCCGGCAGCGTGGTAGGCACGTCCAGTCTGCGTCGCGAAAGTCAGTTGCGTGCGCGTTTCCCGCACCTCAGCATTGAACCGCTGCGCGGTAATGTTCAGACCCGTTTGCGCAAACTGGACGAAGGCCAGTATGCGGCGATCATCCTCGCGGCGGCCGGGCTCAAACGTCTGGGTCTGTCCGGGCGTATTCGCGGCATTATTTCCAGCGAAGATAGCTTGCCTGCGGTAGGTCAGGGTGCGCTGGGTATCGAGTGTCGCACGGACCGTCTGGACGTGATCGCTGCGCTGCAACCGCTGCATCATGCCGATACCGCCGCCTGTGTGCTGGCCGAACGTGCGATGAGCCTGACGTTGAACGGCAGTTGCCAGGTGCCGCTGGGTGGATTTGCCGAAATACAGGACGGACAGCTGCGCATGCGCGGTTTTGTAGCCAGTCCGGACGGGCAGCGCATGTTGCGTGCGCAAGCCATGGGCGATATTGACAAGCCGGAAGCGCTGGGTAGCAAGATTGCCGCTGCCTTGCTGGCGCAGGGCGCAGGCGAAATTTTAGCCGCACTGAATGATTAAACTGCCGCTTGCCGGTTTGAAAATACTGGTCACGCGTCCGCGTGATCAGGCGACACCCTTGGCGCAGGCGATTGAACAGGCGGGCGGCGTCCCGCTGCTGTTTCCATTGCTGGACATAACGCCTGTACAGGATTGCCAGACGCTGCAAGAACAAATTTCGCATCTTCCAGAATTCAATCTGGCCATTTTTATCAGTCCGAATGCCGTGCAATACGGCATGGCGGCGATACATGCGTCCGGCATGTCTCCGGGGTGTGTTCCAAAAATCGCCACGGTGGGCCTGGGTAGCGCGAAAGCCTTGCGTGCAACGGGTGTCGACTATGTGATAGTGCCGACAGAGCGGTTTGACAGCGAGGGTTTACTGGCTTTGCCGGAATTGCAGCACATCGCAGGATGGCGGGTAATGATTTTTCGTGGCGATGGCGGTCGCGAACTGTTGGCTGATACGCTCAAGTCGCGGGGTGCAACGGTGGAGTATGTGACTTGCTACCGGCGCAGCCAGGTACAACAGCCGGTCAGCGAGTTGTTGCGTGCGCAGCCGGATGCCATTACTGTGACCAGCAGCGAGGCGCTGGGTTATTTGTGGCAGATGCTGGATGTGCAGGCACGCCTGGCCTTGTGTAAGATGCCGTTATTTGTGCCACATCAACGCATCGCCGAATTGGCGCACCGCCAGGGTTGGGGGCAAGTGCATCTGACGGGTGCCGGGGATGAGGGTTTGTTGTCTGCGTTGCTGGTCTGGGCAGAAAGGAAAGCCATCTCATGAGCGAGAACACTACACGCGAGCCGCATCAGCCGGATACCGGGGCTGTGACAGCGCCGCGCCTGACGCATAAAACGTCAATGTCCGATCTGTTTGCGCGCATCAGCATCACTCAGCTGACACTCATCGTGCTGGTGGTTATTTTTATCTGGCAATGGCTGGAAGGGCAAAGCGCGATCAGTGACATGCGGCAGGAATTGGCGCAGAAGATTGCCGAGATGGATGGCGGGAGCAAGGCGAATGCGATCCTGATTGCAAAAAATCAGGATGAAGTGCGTGCGATGGCGGTCAAAGTAGCCGCCCTTGAGGCTTACCATGCAGAGGCCCAGAATCAGCGCGTTGCGCTGGAAACCTTGTATAACAGCCTGTCGATTAGTCGCGATGAAACCGCCATGGCAGATGTCGAACAATTGTTGCTGATTGCGGGCCAGCAGCTGCAATTGTCGGGCAATGTGAAGGCGGCGCTGATTGCCATGGAGAACGCCGATGCCCGTTTGCAGCGTATGGAGCGGCTCGCTTTCAACGGCTTGCGCAACTCTATTGGTCAGGATATAGATAAGCTGCGCGCACTGCCCAAAGTGGATGTGGCCGGAATTAATCTGCAGATCAACAGGTTGTTGTCAGCCGTGGATGCATTGCCGTTGGTTGACCGGCATCGCCCTTCTGAAAACCGGGTTGCAAAAAAGGAGACGCCCATCGTGGATGAGGCAGTCTGGCAAAAGCTGTTGCGCACCATCTGGCTGGAAGTCAAACAACTGGTACGGATAGAGAATACCGGCCTGGCGCAAATTTCGCTGTTGCCGCCCAAACAGGAGTTTTTCCTGCGTGAAAATCTGAAGATGCGCCTGATGCTGGCGCGTCTGGCGTTGTTGTCACGCGATCAGGACAGCTACAGACAAGAGCTGAAAACCGCGCAGCTTTGGACGAAGCAATTTTTCGACGTCAATTCGCCGGAAGGATCGCGCTTGCTGGATGAGCTCAACAAACTGGCCACCGCCAGTATCAACATCGAATTGCCGGATATCAGCGCCAGCCTGCAAGCCGTGCGAAATTATCGCCTGAGCCATGAAAACGCGGCGGACATCGGAACGCAGCGCGCTATTCCGCAGAAGGCGGCGAGATGAAGCACCTGGTTTCAATTCTGCTGCTGTTTGCGGCGGCAGTGGCGCTGGGCACGATCCTGCAAAACACTGCTTACGTGCTGCTGGTCTACCCGCCTTATCGCATTGAGTTATCGCTTAAACTCTTTGTTCTCCTGTTGCTGTCTGTCTTTGTGCTCGGATACTGGCTGATCCATTTGCTGGCGGCCACCACGCAATTGCCGGCCATCGTGCAGAAGTTGCGGCTTGATCGTGCGCAGAAAAAAGCACGCAAACTGCTCGATATCGCGTTGAGCGCTTTTTTTGAAGGTCGCTATATGGAAGCGGAAAAAATTGCAGCCAGGGCCATTAAACTGGGAGAAAGCTCCGCCTTGTATCCCATTATCGCGGCGCGTTCAGCGCACGAACTCGAGGCGACGGACAGGCGGGATGCGTATTTGTCTATCGTCGGCAGCAAATCGCCGGGCGATACGACGATGCGTTTTATGGCAACGGCGAAGTTCAAGCTGGATCAGCATGATCAGCAGGGCGCGTTAAATGCCTTGCAGGAATTGCGCGATAGCGGGGCAAGGGTTAATGTCGGCGTGTTGGCTTTGGAGCTCAAAGCGCAGCAACAGTCGGGCAATTGGGACGAAGTGCTGCGTGTGCTGGAACAGATGGAAAAGCGCAAGGGTATTGATGCCGTGCAGGCCGAGCAGGTGCGTCAACAAGCTCTGCAGGGAAGAGATCGTCAACAATAATCTCTAAACGGCTGACCACATCCAGCAAAATTTCCATCGCGCGCCCCTTCATTGCAGCGGAGCGATAATCCAGTCAGCCAAACGTTGACGCAACCGCATCAACATGTCGTCTTTGATGTTGCCAATGCTGCCAACCAACATCGCGCCATCCAGCACGGCCAGTCTTGATAAGCGCAATACGCTGGCAGCTTTCAATCCAGTGGCAGCAAAATCGGTATCATTCTGGGTAAGGACTTCATCGAGGCCAGTCTCGGCCTGTTGTACTTGCGAAGAAACCATGCACACCAGCCAATCGTCGAAATGGTTGGACGCTGGTCGCAACAGCAGCACAGGACGGAGTTTGGTTCCCGACAAATCGGTGTAAGGAAAAGGCGTGAGGACGATCTGCCCAGCCCGCTTCATTGCCAACGTTCCTTGATGTCATCGCGCGTATAGCTCACAGCCTCATCTTCCATGCCGCGCAATGCCTGACGCATGGCTAATTGGGCAAACTCGCCGTCCGTCCATTCTTCAGGTTCTTGTCGCTTGCTACTTACTATCCCTGATTTTGTGGCAAGAAACTCAACGAAGTCGAATACTTCTGCGCGCTTGTCTTGTGGCAGGTTTTGCAGTGTTTCGATCAGTTCCGCATATCCCATTTATTCCTCCATTGGGGTTATATCAACTCGATAACCGTGGTCTGTCCCCTGATTCCAGTCCCCTGATTCCAGAAATCGATTTCAGAAAAATATGTCATTTAATAAATTAAATTCAGTGAGTTACCCTGTGCATAACTTCGAATCTCCGGACAGTAGTGAG
This sequence comes from Gallionella sp., assembly GCA_030652475.1. Taxonomy (GTDB): domain Bacteria; phylum Pseudomonadota; class Gammaproteobacteria; order Burkholderiales; family Gallionellaceae; genus Gallionella. The sequence goes on from JAUSAO010000105.1 coordinate 29,562, forward strand.
CCAAAATAATTTTCTTCATTTCAGTCCCCTTAATTGTTTTAGGGCGTTGTTTGCCAAGAAATATCAATTTTTCTATGGCTTGACACACAGTCTCGCAGATAAAGATTTATAAGGCTCTGATACGGTACACCCTTTTCGTCAGCCATTTGTTTGAAATAGCCAATAACATCTTCGCTCAACCGCATCGTGACAGATTTTTTGAGCTTAGCCGCATAAGGATTTTTGCGGGATTTCATTTTTGACAGATCGTATTCAGTTTTCATGGCTTAACCCCTTGATAATAGTTACTCTCGTTTTTCGTGGCTTTTCTTGCCGAGATGATCCGAACAATGTTGCCTTGGTCGCGTTCGCAATGGCAGACAATCAGGAGGCGAGCTTCATCACTGAAGCCAAGCATCAGAAATCTGTCTTCTGACACGGAATTATCTTCATCAAAGAATTGCACAGCGAACTCGTCGTAGAAGACAGATTGAGCCTCCTCAAACGAAACGCCATGCTTCTTCTTGTTTGAGGCCGCTTTAGCTGTATCCCACTCGAATGCAATCATGAATACATTGTATGTACGCTGGATAAATTGTCAAGAAGCCCTAACGAGCTAAGGGGCTGCGCGCTTTTGCGCAGTCCTTCTTGAACGCAAGGTTAGGCCAGAACCATGCAACCCATGGTTTGTTCACGGTTGTACTCTCTCAACTGGTAAAGTAGTACATCGGAACGAGCCAGGTAGTTTTGTCACCTCCGAATAGTCAATCAGAATAGTCTCAACACCTTTGGATTCTAGCAATGTAGCCAAGCGTTCGCTCCGTTCACGCATAACCACTTTTCGGGGTGAAAGGGCAAATGTGTTGATTTCAAGGTTTGCTGTTTCCTCATCTGTGGCCTCTATCAAGTCAAAATGATTTTCGAGCCATTTCAGGCTTTCTGGCTTGAAACTCTTGGTGTGAATAAACCCGATCCCTTTGGCGGGAATATTAAACTTCGTGTCCAAGTGAATTATTCCTCTATGCGTAAACTCTATCGTAACTATTTCGCGGTCTATTCCTGATTCTTTCAGTTTTCTTCTCAAGCAATCAACACCCTCTTTGTTGGTTTCCTCACCCAGTCCGACGATGACATACTGTTCATCTACGATTACGTCGCCGCCCTCAATTGATCCCTTTTCAATGTGAGCAACTTTGGAAAAGCGAGGGAGTAGATTTTCTAGTCCTTCAAGCTCTCGTTTCCTGTAATAGCGCCTCGGATTCGCGCAGAAAAAGGTATCATCAATTGCGAACCCTATATCCCTTGTGTAATGTTGTGTAGCACAACCAGATACTTGATCCGCTAATAACACTTCAACTCCGTTAGCCTTCATGATTTCCATGAACGTTTGTTGCTGCCTGCGCACTTTTTCACAGTTAAAAAACGGATTGAATTTGTTATACCAAAGCTGATAAAGGAGGGCTGCGTCAATTCCTCCGTACCGTAGAACCGAACTGACAGAGACGGGATTAGCGAAACACATCACCACTGTTTTCAGCGTTGCTGTTTCAGATGGAAGATTGATTGAGATGAGGTCGGTTTTATTTTGATTCATAACTCGTGGATAGCTTTTCGATTGCGTTCATGGATAAGGTTCCCTCGTCAACAAGTGGCCTAACGTAGAGCTAAGCGGGCGGCGCGGCTTTTTGCGCAGCTCCGCTTGAGCGCCGGTTAGGTCTCTTCGCCATGAATGATACCCCTCGCCGAAACTTCGATTTGCGATAGAACATTTAAATGGTGGGCAGATAAAACCTGCCCACCCTACGGGAATCTATTGATTCCGCCCCATTTTTACATCAGGTAATCACCGTCGGCTGTACGCGCCCGGTTCTTGCGACGAGTTCTGACAACTGTCCTGCAATGCCGATCAGTTCGGCCAGAGCGACTTGCGCGTCCAGATGGTGATTCGCGATGTCGGGGTCGTAGGCTTCCAGATAGATGCGCAAGGTGGCGCCTTCTGTGCCCGTGCCAGACAGACGGAACACGATGCGCGAACCGTCGGTGAACACGATGCGTATGCCCTGGCCGGTGCTGATGCTGCCATCGACCGGATCGGTGTAGCTGAAGTCGTCGCAGAAATCCACGGTGTAGCTGCCAAACTGCTGGCCGGGCAAGGTGGCGAAACTGTCTTTCAGATGTTTCATTACGCCGTTGGCCGCTTCAGTCGGGATGGCTTCAAAGTCGTGGCGCGAATAGACGTTGCGCCCGAAATGCGCCCAGTGCTCGCGGGTAATGGCCTCGACCGACTGTTTGCGCGCGGCCACGATATTGAGCCAGAACAGCACCGCCCATAGCCCATCCTTTTCGCGGATGTGATCCGAGCCGGTGCCGAAGCTTTCTTCCCCGCACAGCGTGACTTTGCCCGCATCCATCAGGTTGCCGAAGAATTTCCAGCCGGTCGGCGTCTCGAAACAGGGAATGCCGAGTTCCTTGGCGACGCGATCTGCCGCCGCACTGGTTGGCATTGAACGTGCGACGCCCGCCAGACCCTGCCGGTAGCCGGGCGCGAGTTTGGCGTTGGCGGTCAAAATGGCCAGGCTGTCCGAGGGTGTGACAAAGAAACCTTTGCCGAGAATCATGTTGCGGTCGCCGTCGCCGTCCGAGGCGGCACCGAAATCCGGCGCATTCTCGCCATAGAGTATCTCGACCAGTTCGTGCGCATAAGTCAGATTGGGATCGGGATGGCCGTTGCCGAAATCCGGCAGCGGTACGCAATTCATGATGCTGTCCTCGGAAGCGCACAGACGATTGATGAATATTTCGCGTGCGTAGGGGCCGTTGACCGCGTGCATCGCGTCAAATTTGATGCGGAAACCGCCCGCCAGCAGCGCGCGTATTGCGCCGAAATCAAACAGCGACTCCATTAGTTCGGCGTAGTCGGCCACCGGATCGATCACCGACACGATCATGTCGCCGATCCGGTAATCGCCCACGGTGTCCAGTGACACATCGGCGGTCTCAACCAAACGGTATTGTGTGATTTTCTTGCTCAGGTCGAAAATGGCTCCGGTGATTTTTTCTGGTGCAGGGCCGCCGTTGGCGGTGTTGTACTTGATGCCAAAATCACCATCCGGGCCACCGGGGTTGTGGCTGGCCGACAGGATGATGCCGCCAAAAGTGGAATATTTGCGTATCACACAGGAGGCGGCGGGAGTGGAAAGTATGCCGCCCTGACCGACCAGCACGCGTCCGAAGCCATTGGCGGCAGCCATCTTGAGGATGATCTGGATCGCTTCACGGTTGTAATAACGCCCGTCGCCGCCGACTACCAGCGTTGCACCTTGAGGCGGCGAAATGCTGTCGAATATGGCTTGTACGAAATTTTCCAGGTAATGCGCCTGCTGGAAGGCAGGCACGCGCTTGCGCAGACCGGAAGTTCCCGGCTTCTGGTCGCTGAAGGGAGTGGTGGCAATGGTGCGGATGGTGAGTGCGGCTTTCCCTGATATTCCCGTGGTTGCTGGCATTTTTATTTCTCCCGTTCGATTGAAATCTCGCCGATCATCTTACCATTAGTAGGGAAAATTCAGGCTAGGCGAACACCTGGCAACATTATTTGATAGTCAGGGGGGTTGACCCGTTGCTTCGTCAGTTGTCTCTGGCATCAATCACATTTACGTCAGGATTGAACCGATGACTTTCCCCAAAGTCGCATTTTCCTGCAATAATTACGCAACCAATGATATTGAAAGTGAGCAGGCAAAATGATGAGTCAAGACGATTTGAAACGTGCGGTGGCACTCGCTGCGATTGAATATGTTCCGCTGGATTGCATCGTGGGTGTGGGAACGGGTTCAACCGCCAATTTCTTTATTGATGAATTAGCCAAGATCAAACACAAAATACGCGGTGCGGTGGCCAGCTCTGAAGCTTCGGCCATTCGTTTGCGCGGGCACGGTATTGAGGTGCTGTCACTGAACGAGGCGGGTGATTTGCCTGTGTACGTGGATGGCGCGGATGAAATAACCCGTCACATGCACATGGTGAAGGGCGGCGGCGGGGCGCTGACGCGCGAAAAGATTGTCGCTGGTGCGAGCAAAAAATTTATTTGTCTGTGCGATGCCAGCAAGCTGGTCGGTGTGCTGGGCAAGTTCCCGTTGCCAATCGAAGTGATTCCTATGGCGCGCAGTTCTGTTGCGCGGCAGCTGGTTGCGCTGGGCGGGCAACCCAAGTTGCGCGAGGGCTTCACCACCGATAATGGTAACGTCATTCTCGATGTGCACGGCATGAGCATCATGAATCCGGTTGAGCTGGAATCGACGCTGGATCATATCGCCGGCGTGGTGACCAATGGTCTGTTTGCGCGCCGTGGAGCAGATGTGCTGCTGCTGGGCACGCCGGAAGGCGTGAAGACGATGACGGTCTGAGCCATGCTGCCGGCGAGTGCGTGCAGTGCTGCTGTCACAAATTTTTCACACTGAGCTTATATACTGCAATATTTTATCCATCCAATTGAGGAACCCCATGAACAGTACTGATCACACCTCCAAGCAATTCGATGTCGAGCTTGAAGCCATACGTGCCTACGTGTTGCAGATGGGAGGGCTGGTAGAAAGTCAGATCAAGAGTGCCGTCATCTCGCTGGTGGACGGTGATGTTGAACTGATGAATCGGGTGATTGATGATGATCATCGTGTCAATGCCATGGAGGTCAAGATAGACGACGTCTGTAGTCAGGTGATCGCGCGCCGCCAGCCGACTGCCAGCGATTTGCGTCTGGTAATGATGGTCGTCAAAACGATCACCGATCTTGAGCGTATCGGTGATGAAGCCGAAAAAATCGCCCGCATGGCCAAGATGCTGTCGCAAAAACACGGGCTGGCCATCCCGCGTTATCACGAAATTAAACATGCTGCGGAAATTGCGGTGGATATGTTGCGCAAATCGCTGGATGCGTTTGCGCGTCTGGATGTGGTCATGGCCGCCGAAGTGGTTCGTCAGGATGATCAGGTAGACGAAGAATTCCGCTCCATCATGCGCTATCTCATCACCTTCATGATGGAAGATCCGCGCACCATTTCCACTTCGCTGGAAATATTATTCGTGGCGAAGGCGATTGAGCGTATCGGCGACCACGCCAAGAATATCTCCGAATACGTCATCTATATGGTCAAGGGGCGTGATGTGCGTCATGTTTCCCTCGATGAAATCGAACGCGAAGTTCTCAAGTAATGGAACAGCAACCCATACTTGCTGCTGTTGATATGGGGTCGAACAGCTTTCGGCTCCAGGTGGCAAGGGTGGAAGGCGAGCAACTTTACATGCTGGACGGACTGCGCGAACCGGTGCGTCTGGCCGCCGGCCTCACGGCAGACAATTATCTGGATGAAGCGGCGCAACAGCGCGCACTTGAAGCGCTGGGGCGTTTTGCCGAACGACTGCGTGACCTGCCGCCAGGCGCAGTGCGTGCAGTGGGTACCAACTCACTGCGCGTGGCTGAAAATGCCGCAGAATTTATCGCAAAAGCAGAAAAAGTCTTGGGTTTCCCGATAGAAGTCATTGCCGGGCACGAAGAAGCACGGCTGATTTATATGGGCGTGGCGCATGGTCTGCCTCAGACGGATGACAATCTGCTGGTGATGGATATAGGCGGTGGCTCCACCGAATTCATTATTGGCCACGGTATGACACCGCTCAAGCTGGAGAGCCTGTATATGGGCTGTGTCAGTTTTAGCAGCCGGTTTTTTCCGGACGGGAAAATCAGCAAGCGCAGCATGGAAAAGGCAGAGATTGCCGCCCGCAGTGAATTGCAGGCCATCATCGTAGACTATCGCGATCACTGGCAGAAAGCGCTCGGCTCATCGGGTACCGCCAAGGCGATCGCCGAAATACTGGAAATGAACGGCTACAGCAAGAACGGCATCACCCGTGATGGCCTGGAAAAACTGCGTGCGGAACTGCTCAAGGCGGGGGATATTAAAAAGCTGAATCTGCAAGGCTTGCGCGAGGACAGATTGCCTTCGTTGCCGGGCGGCTTCGCGATCATGTATGCCGCGTTTTGCGAATTGGGCATCACCGATATGCAAGTTGCGCTCAGTGCTCTGCGTGAAGGGGTGTTATATGATTTGTGGGGACGCTTCCACAATAATGATATGCGTGATGTCACCGTGCAGCATTTCATGCATCGTTATCATGTGGTTCCGGCACAGGCCGCGCGCGTATCCAGACTGGCCCTTGAACTGGCACGGCAATTCTTCGCTAACGATACGAGCGGTTCACAGCGCACGCTCCAGGCTAACGAGTCGGCTCTGCAAGTGCTGGGCTGGGTCGCCAATCTGCATGCCATCGGCATCCGCGTGGCACACAGTGGTTACCATAAACATACCGCCTATATTCTCGCCAATGCTGATATGCCGGGTTTTTCGAAGAAGGAGCAGGCAAGACTGAGCTTGCTTGCGCTGGCGCATCGCCGCAGCATGAAAAAATTGCAGGGTTTGTTGACGGATGAAGAGGATTGCGTGCTGGCGATGAGTTTGCGCCTGGCGGCCTTGTTTTACCGTAATCGCAGCGATGTCGCCTTGCCCGAGATGCATGCCAGTTTCAGCGGAAAAAAGTATTCTCTTGCCATGAACGCGGGCTGGCTGGAACAAAGCCCGCTGACAGAAGCGGCTTTGCAGGAAGAAGTGAAGCAATGGAAGACGCTGGGCGTCACCATGCAGATTATCAAAAAATAACCTCCGTTCTCCTTCAGTGGTAAACTCCGCGCCGAAGCTGGCCAGACAGTCGCCGCGCACGCAAGTGGAATTCGGGGAAATCCGAATTCACCTTCGGCGGGGAGGAAAGTCCGGGCTCCATAGAGCAGAATGCCGGTTAATGGCCGGACACCGTGAGGTGATGGAAAGTGCCACAGAAAATAAACCGCCGATGGCCGGACTTTTTTACCCGCAAGGGTGGTCAAGTCGGGATCAGGTAAGGGCGAAACGGTGCGGTAAGAGCGCACCGCACTCACGGTAACGGGAGTGGCAGGGCAAACCCCATTCGGAGCAAGATCAAATAGGCTGACTATGGCGTGGCTCGCGTCGTCAGCGGGTAGATTGCTTGAGCGTAAGGTAACGAAACGCCTAGAGGAATGACTGTCCACGACAGAACCCGGCTTATCGGCCAGCTTCACCTTCTTTTGCCTTTGTGCGCCAACCCCGGTATCAATTCCTGATGCAGTAGAGGACGTTAAAGGATCAGGTTTTATGACGCTACACGTCTTTATGTTCATATCGGCAATCAGGGCGTGGCGCCGCCATGTCGTGCGTTTCAAGCTGCCTGTCTTGCTGTTTGCTGTCAGCGTATTCTGGCCGCTATCCGGCAATGCGGACGAACAGCAAGCTAAACCGGTTTATCGGGTAGCGATCGACCGGGAATATGCACCGTTCGAATTTGTGGATATGCACGGGAAAGTGCAAGGTTACACGCCTTCCCTGTTGCGCGCACTGGGTGATGAGGCCGGGGTGCAGTTTGAATTCATAGCGATGAACTGGCCCGATGCGCTGGCATCACTCAAGGCGGGCAAGGTGGACATCGTTAACATGATCGTCACGCCAGAACGTGCCGCAGAATTTCAATTTTCCGCTCCTCACAGTCGCATTGCGCAAGCCCTGTTTCGTAATGAAAAAAAGAAAAATATCGTTGACCTGGACTCTCTGGCGGGTCATGTCGTCGCTCTGCAGAAAGGCGATATTTCGCTGGACAGGCTCGCGGATCGGGCCGATTTTACGCGCCACATCGTAGACAGCAAGATAGAAGGTTTGCTGCATTTGAATCTGGGCAAAGCGGATGCGTTTCTCTGTGCCCAGCAATCCTGTGTGCGTGCCATTTCCGAATACGGTCTTCTCAACGTGGAACTGGCGGCGGGTGACCTTTTTTCACAGGATTATGCTTTTGCCACACGCCAGGGAAATCAGCCGCTGATCGAGTTGCTGAATCGGCAGCTTGCCCGCATCAAGGCATCCGGACAACTGCAGGAATTGGAGGCAGAATGGCTGCACGGGCAGCTTATTCAACCGAGCTGGCTGTATCAGAACAGGGTAGTCCTGTCCTTGCTGGCATGTACTCTGCTGGCGGGCATGGTGCTGTTGTGGAATGTCAGCTTGCGCAGGCTGGTCCATGCCAGGACGAAGAGCCTGCAAAAAAATAAACGGTACTTGATGCAATCGCAGCGAATTGCGCATATCGGCAGCTGGACTTACGACATGGAGCACAATATAACGTGGTCTGATGAAATGCATCGGATTTTCGGCGTCTCTCCTGATACCTTTACGCTCAATGCGGAAACTTTTGTTAATTTGATACATACGGATGATCAGGCTGCCATGCAGTCCTGGGTCGCGTGCTGTATGTCGGGGGGGAAGCCGCCAGCACTGGTGTTCCGTTGCGTGTGGCCGGATGGCGCGGTTCATTATATCGAGGGCCAGGGCGAGTTGTTGCTGAATGACAACGGCACACCTTTCATTATGTCAGGAACGGGTCAGGACATTACAGAACGTAAGGAAACTGAAAAGCGGCTCAGCGATTCCATGCGCCAGCTTGAAAGCAAAGAGCTGGCTAAAACACGTTTCCTGGCATCGGCCGGGCACGATTTGCGCCAACCACTGGCCGCAGCCAATATGTTTTTGTTCGCACTCAGATCGACTGCAACCAGCCCTCAGCAAGCGGAGATCATCCAGCAGATGACGCACTCAATGGATGCGTTCAAAAGCCTGCTTGATGCCTTGCTGAAAGTGTCCAAGCTGGATTCCGGGATGATCAAACCGGAATGCCAGGAAATCAATGTGAATGAGATTCTCATCTGGCTGGAACAGAATTTTGCGGTCATGGCCACTGAGAAGCGACTCGGTTTCAGGCTGTACTTTCCAATGAAGGAGGCGCTTTTCGTACGCAGCGATATGGGCTTGCTCAAATCCGTGCTGAGTAACCTGGTTTCAAATGCAGTCAAATTTACGGACAGGGGCGCGATCATGATCAGCGCCAGAGCGCGCGGGGGTGACGTGTTGTTTCAGGTGTGGGATACCGGCATGGGTATTCCTGGCGAACATCTGGAACACATCTTCGATGAATTTTATCAACTGGACAATCCGCAGCGTGACAGGACCAGCGGGTTGGGGCTGGGCCTGGCTATCGTCAAACGCACGCTGGCGCTGCTGGGCGGAGAAGTCAGTTGCCTGTCACGTCCTGGTCGCGGAACGGTTTTTGCGTTTTGCTTGCCCCGGGCAGTGTCATCAACGGTTGTTTCGCGTGCGCCTGCGGCATTGCCAGAATGCGAGTTAAGTGATGTGTTTGCGCAAGGCAGGACATTTGTGGTGCTGGAAGATGATCCGCTGGTCGCCAGCGCCACGACTACCGTGCTCGAAGGAATGGGTGGCAAAGTAAAATGCTTTTCCAGTGCCGAAGATGCCCTGCTGCACACGGATATTGAGCAGGCCGATTATTACATCGTTGATTTCATGCTCGGGGGTGCGCTGAATGGCATTCAGTTCCTGAAAACGCTGCGTCAAAAATCGGGGCCGCCCATCAAGGCAGTGCTGGTGACAGGCGACACGTCGAGCAGTTTTATTCATGAATCGGCGGGCCTTGATTGGCCCGTGCAATACAAGCCGGTCGATGTGAAGGAGCTGTTCGCCAGTCTCAGCGCGCAGGGTGATTGGCCGACGTAGTGCAATCAAATTTGAGTGTCGGCTTAACCCGTATTTTCGTCTGCGATTCTATTTGGGGAAATCTGCGATTGCGATTCTATTTGGGGAAATCTGCGATTCCCAGCAAATATTTTTCACTCAGCAGCTTGCTTTCCGCATGCATAAATTCGAGAAAGGCGAGTGCTACCACCGACAGTTGCTTATCCTTGGGATAGACCAGATACCAGTGGCGGCGAATCGGGAAACCCGTTACATCGAGAATAGCCAGTTCATCAATGTTGCGCTCCAGCGCGAGCGTGTGCACGGACAGTACGGCGAGGCCCAGTCCACCCGCCACCGCCTGCTTGATCGCCTCGTTGCTGCCCAATTCCATCCTGACTTTGAGTTTTAATCCGCGCTCGGCAAAAAATTCCTCGGTGGCCAGACGAATGCCGGAACCGGGCTCACGCATTAAAAACTGCTCTTCCGTCAGGCGTTGCGGCGAAATATTTTTTTTGCCCGCAAGCGGATGGTTTCCGGGCGCCAGCACCACCAGCGGGTTCTCCAGAAATGGCTCAAATTCCACATCCATTTGCTCGGGTGGTTGCCCGAGCACGTACAGGTCGTCCTGATTATCGGCCATACGCTGCAACACACGCTCGCGATTGGTCACTTTGAGCGTAACGTCGATGCCGGGATAGCGCTGGCAAAAAACCCCGAGCAGGCGCGGCACGAAATACTTGGCGGTGGTGATGACGGCCAGGCGCAGCTTGCCCGCCTTCACCCCTTTCATGTCCGACATCAACATCTCGAAGCGATCCAGACTCTCGAAAATATCACGGCACACTCTGAGTAATTCGCGCCCGGCATCCGTCAGGAAGATGCGCTTGCCGATCTGTTCCAGCAGTGGCTGTCCGACGATGTCGGACAACTGTTTTATTTGAATAGAGACAGTGGGCTGGGTCAGATATAACTCCTCGGCGGCGCGGGTAAAGCTGAGATTGCGTGCTACGGCCTCGAATACTTTTAGCTGGCGCAAGGTCGCATTTTTCATCATGGCTGTGCATCCTGAGAGATCATAGATAACAGTCTATCGTTATCATCGAAAACTACAATTGTTATTTATGGTTGTTCGTCGCTATAGTGCCAACACGCTCAACCGAGCCACAGATCTTTCATAGTGAAAGGCCTCTGTTTAATCTGAGAACAAGGAGCTTGCAATGGCAGTCAAGACCTACAACGCCGGTGTAAAAGAGTACCGGCAAACTTACTGGACGCCGGAATACACGCCGCTGGATACCGACATCCTTGCCTGTTTCAAAATCACGCCGCAGCCCGGCGTACCCCGTGAAGAAGTCGCCGCAGCGGTTGCTGCCGAATCTTCAACCGGCACCTGGACCACGGTGTGGACCGACCTGTTGACCGACCTGGATTACTACAAGGGCCGCGCCTATCGCATCGAGGATGTACCTGGCGATGATACCTGCTTCTACGCTTTCGTGGCCTACCCGATCGATCTGTTCGAAGAAGGGTCTGTTGTTAACGTGCTGACTTCGCTGGTGGGTAACGTGTTCGGCTTCAAGGCGCTGCGCGCTCTGCGTCTGGAAGACATCCGCTTCCCGATCGCTTACGTCAAGACTTGTGGCGGTCCGCCTCAGGGTATCCAGGTCGAGCGCGACAAGATGAATAAGTATGGCCGTCCGATGCTGGGCTGCACTATCAAGCCTAAGCTGGGTCTGTCTGCCAAGAACTACGGCCGTGCCGTTTACGAGTGTCTGCGCGGCGGTCTGGACTTTACCAAGGACGACGAGAACGTCAACAGCCAGCCATTCATGCGTTGGCGCGACCGTTTCGAATTCGTACACGAAGCCACCATGAAAGCGCAGCGCGAAACTGGCGAACGCAAGGGCCACTACCTGAACGTCACCGCGCCGACACCGGAAATGATGTACGAGCGTGCCGAGTTTGCCAAGGAAATCGGCGCGCCGATCATCATGCACGACTACCTGACCGGTGGCCTGACAGCCAACACGGGGCTGGCTAACTGGTGCCGTAAAAACGGCATGCTGTTGCACATCCACCGTGCCATGCACGCCGTGCTCGACCGCAACCCGCACCACGGCATTCACTTCCGCGTGCTGACTAAAGTGCTGCGTCTGTCCGGTGGTGACCACCTGCACTCCGGTACTGTTGTGGGCAAACTGGAAGGCGACCGTGAAGCGACGCTGGGCTGGATCGATATTATGCGCGACAGCTTCATCAAGGAAGACCGCAGTCGCGGCATCTTCTTCGATCAGGACTGGGGTTCCATGCCCGGCGTGATCCCGGTGGCGTCCGGCGGTATCCATGTGTGGCACATGCCCGCACTGGTGAATATCTTCGGTGATGATTCGGTGTTGCAGTTTGGCGGCGGTACGCTGGGTCACCCCTGGGGTAACGCAGCGGGTGCGGCGGCCAACCGTGTCGCACTGGAAGCCAGCGTGGCAGCGCGTAATCAGGGTCGCGATATCGAAAAAGAAGGCAAGGATATTCTGACCAAGGCAGCGGCCAGCAGCCCGGAACTGAAGATCGCCATGGAAACCTGGAAAGAGATCAAGTTCGAGTTCGATACGGTCGACAAACTGGACGTGGCTCACAAGTAATGCAGTCATCCCGGACGCGCTTTACGCGATCCGGGATCCAAAACCCAAATTTAAGGAGTAAATGATGAGCGAAGTAATGGATTACAAATCGCGTATGTCCGATCCGGCCAGCCGCAAGTTCGAGACCTTCTCCTATTTGCCACCGATGACTGCGGCTGAAATCAAGACGCAGGTGGAATATCTGGTTTCCAAAGGCTGGAACCCGGCCATCGAGCACGTCGAGCCGGAATACCTGATGGATTCCTACTGGTACATGTGGAAACTGCCGATGTTCGGTGAAACCGACGTCGACAAGGTGCTGGCCGAAGCGGAAGCCTGTCACAAAGCCAACCCCAACAATCACGTGCGTTTGATTGGTTACAACAATTTCAATCAGTCGCAGGGCGCGGCGATGGTGATTTTCCGCGGTAAAACGGTTTAATGCTGTATTTCCCCGCCGCGATCCTCTCTATAGCGGCGGGGTTTTTTGAAGGAGTTCCGTTCAGGAACGCAAGCGGCTGCAGATGTCGGCCGTTTCCGCCCCTGTGTTGACAGATAGATGGAGACCACCATGAACGATATCATCAAGCAGTACCGCATCGAAAAAGAGCCTTACTACCGCCCCGTCTCTGACGAGGTGGAGCTGTTTGACGCCGCCTACAGCGTACGCATGCCGATGATGCTCAAAGGCCCGACCGGCTGTGGCAAGACGCGTTTCGTCGAGCACATGGCCTGGAAGCTGGGCAAGCCGCTGATTACCGTGGCCTGCAATGAGGACATGACCGCCTCTGACCTGGTTGGACGCTTCCTGCTGGATGCCCAGGGTACCCGCTGGCAGGATGGCCCGCTGGCCCTCGGCGCGCGTTTCGGCGCCATCGTCTATCTGGACGAAGTGGTGGAGGCGCGCCAGGATACCACTGTGGTGATCCACCCGCTGACTGACAACCGCCGCGTGCTGCCGCTGGAAAAGAAGGGCGAGCTGGTACATGCCCATCCTGACTTCCAGTTGGTGATTTCCTACAATCCCGGCTACCAGAGTCTGATGAAGGATTTGAAGCAATCCACCAAGCAGCGTTTCGGCGGCCTCGACTTCAACTATCCCGAACACGCCGTCGAAACCGAGATCGTCGCCCATGAAACCGGCGTCAATGCGGAAGTGGCTGGCAAACTGGTTTCCATCGCCGAACGTGCCCGTAATCTCAAAGGGCATGGCCTGGATGAAGGCATCTCGACGCGTATGCTGATTTATGCCGGCAGCCTGATCGCTACGGGTGTCGATCCGGTCAAAGCCTGCCGCGTGGCGCTGGTACGTCCGATCACCGACGATCCCGACATGCGCGATGCGCTGGATGCGGCGGTAACCACGTTCTTTTGATAGGCCGGGTGGCTAGCCGCCCGGCCTATCTCCATGCACCGAGTCGTAGTTGGAGTAACCATGGCTATCAATCTGGAAGACTATCAGGAACTGATCGAATCGCTTTCCCCGGAATTGCAGGAAAGCCTGCATTCCGCGTGGCATGACGCGACCAAGGTATTCAGCGCGCGCGGCCTGGATAATTATCTCAAGGGCGCAGCCGCACTGAAAACCCTAGGCAAGGGAGATGATTTGATCGTCGCCTGGATCAATCATGCGCCGCTGGTGGCCAAGGAAATCGGCGAGGATGTCGTGCCTGATCTGATACAGACCGCGCTGGAGCTGGCTTCCAAGACTTCGGGTGCGGTGATCGAACTGGTTCTCAGCACTGCGCCCACGGCGGCCAGCCGCCTCGGCGACGAGATTCTGTTTCGCGCCTATTTGCAATTTCTCAATACCCTGCTGTCGCAGGCGCCGCGCGGCGTGCGCCCGATGCTGGAAAATCTGGAAAAACTGTTCAGCCAGCTTACCCTGGGCGGCTTGCGTCGTTGGGCGTTGTGGGGCGCGCATGCCCACCGCACCAACTACCCGGAGCAGGGAAGCTATTTCAGCCTGCAATCCAAGGAATCGCAGGCGATGCTCCAGAAGGAACGCAAGGGCACGCTGTTCATCGATGTGCAACGTCGTATTAACATGTATCTGCGCGCCCTGTGGGCGCGGGACTTCTTCATGAAACCGACTTCCGGCGACTTCGAGACGAGGGAAGGCCACCGTCCCTTCGTAGAAGGCTACTTCATTCACCTGCCCGACGCCTACGATGATTTTATTCTCCCTGCGCGCCCCCTCCAACCCATCCAGCCCCTCGCTGCGCTCTCCCCAACCCTCCCCTTGCACCCGCAAGGGGTAGGCTGGGGTTGTAAAGCCGCTGAAGCGGCAACAACCACGCACAAGGGGAGGGAGCAATCACTCCTTCCCCCTCAGGGGGAAGGTTGGGATGGGGGTGGGGCACGAGCTGGTTCGGGTGAAGGAACGCGCATCTCCGGTCTGTCGATGTACCGCGCCGCCGCCGCTCATAGCGCCGCTCATATTGTCTACACTCGCGACCCGATTTCGGCCGAGTCGCTCAATCCCTGGCAGATGGCCGTGATCAGCGTGATCGAGGATGCGCGGGTGGAAACGCTGGCGGTGCGCAAGTTCCCCGGCCTGAAACAACGCTGGTCGGCCTTGCATACGATAGAGCCTGCGCAGGACAGCTCGGCAGGTGACTATCTAAACCGCCTGGCACGCGCCCTGCTGGATGAGATTTATCAGGACAACGATCCGTGGATTGCACAGGGGCGGGTATTGTTTAAGCAAGCCGCAGAGAACCTCGATACCAACCAGGTTTCCTGGGATATCGGTGTGCAACTGGCGCACGAATTCATGGCCAAGCGCATCCCCTTTAATCCGCGCACCGATCTGCTTATTGCGCCGTACCGCGACGATAACCGCTATTTCTGGGAGTTCGAGGAATTTGATTTCGATAAGGCCATGGCGGCCGGATACGACGCACCCAAGCAGGTGCGCAAGCATGTCAGCCTGATGGAATTCGCCAACGAAATTGACGTTGAAAACGCCGGCGACGACGCGGAAGAAATCTGGGTGCTGGGCACGGAACTGTTCCCCTATGAAGACATGGGCAAGTCCTACAACGAACTGGAGGGCAGGGAGCCTGTTTCCGAGCCCTATCATTATTCGGAGTGGGATTACCAGATACAGCTCGAACGTCCGGCCTGGGCTACTGTGCTGGAGAAGCGCTCCAAGGCGGGAGATCTGCAACTCATAGACGACATCACCTCCCAGCACAAGCGCACCATCGGCCGGCTGAAATTCCTGCTCGATGCCCTGCAACCTCAGGGGGTGACGCGCATCCGCAAGCTGGAAGACGGCGACGAGGTGGACGTCAACGCCGCCATCCGCGCCATGATCGACATTCGCATGGGGCAGCAGCCCGACCCGCGCATCATGATGCGTTCGGTGCGCAAAGTGCGCGATATTTCGGTGATGGTGCTGCTGGACCTGTCAGAATCCACCAATGAGAAAGTCAGCGGGCAGGACTATAGCGTGCTGGATTTGCAGCGCCAGGCTACGGTGCTGCTGGCGGACGCGATTAATAAAATCGGCGACCCGTTCGCGATACACGGCTTTTGCTCGGACGGGCGACACAATGTCGAATATTCCCGCTTCAAGGATTTTGATCAGCCCTACAATGATCTGCCGAAGTCACGACTGGCGGGCATGAGCGGCCAGCTCTCCACACGCATGGGCGCGGCCATTCGCCATGCCGGGCATTATTTGAAGCAGCAGAAATCAGCCAAAAAACTGCTGCTGGTCATTACCGATGGCGAACCGGCCGACGTCGATGTGCGTGATCCGCAGTATTTGCGTTACGATACCAAAAAAGCAGTGGAGGAAATGGCGCGCTGCGGCGTGACCACTTTCTGTATGTCACTTGATCCGAGAGCGGATCAATATGTGTCCCGGATTTTCGGGGCCAGAAACTACATGGTCGTGGATCATGTAGAACGTCTTCCGGAGAAATTGCCGGTACTTTATGCAGGGCTTACACGATGACACAACAAACTTATGCCGGTATCGAGCAGGATACCAACGCGGGCCTGACCCATCTTGGGCGCATAGTACGCGATGCCTGGGTATTCGACATTCTGCCCGAAACGGAAACCTGCGCAGGCTGGGATGCCGCGCGCATGCAGAATCTTTACGAACAAGTCTATGCCGCGTGGGAACCTTATGCACACCTGCCCAGTCGTTTGCCGGAAGCGTTGCGCGAGCGGCATGCAAAATTCTATGCACTGGCTATCACGACTGCCCGCGACAGAGGCTGGGATGCAGAACTGGGCGAGGACGAATAAATATACTGAAGCAGCTTGACCGGGTTGGTCTGTGATTTCAGCGAAGCGGGCAAGCGCTACGGTGAATTGTTCCTGCTGACTGGTTGCCCATCCGGAAAAGTGCGATGCGCTAGCGACGCATCATCGCCGCCGAAATTTAAACCAAGGAGAAGTTTGCATGAAAAAATCAGATGACAGCAAGAAAGCCGCCGGCAAGGGCGCACCAAAAATAATGGTCGGTATTCTCACCGGCAGCCCCAATGATTTGCCCACTGTGGTGAAGGTGCGCGATACCCTGAGCGATCTGGGTATTGCCAGCGAAATCGTGGTGGCCTCGGCGCATCGCACGCCGGATAAAGTGCTGGCTTATCTTGACCGTGCCCACAAGGAAGACGTGCAGGTGCTGATTGGTTGCGCTGGTGTGGCGGCCCATCTGGCAGGCGTGATTGCGGGACATACCCGCTTACCGGTTATCGGGTTGCCGCTTTCGGGCGGTGTCATGTCCGGCCTCGACGCGCTGCTCTCCACGGTGCAGATGCCGCCGGGGGTGCCTGTTGCTACGGTTGCGGTGGATGGTGCCAAGAACGCCGCCA
Organism: Gallionella sp.; assembly: GCA_030652475.1. GTDB lineage: Bacteria > Pseudomonadota > Gammaproteobacteria > Burkholderiales > Gallionellaceae > Gallionella. The sequence continues at coordinate 46,638 of JAUSAO010000105.1, forward strand.
TGCTGGCTGCGCGCATATTGGCGCTGAAATTTCCGGAAATCAATGACGCTTTGGATAAGGCGGCGAAAAAGGAACGCGCACGCTACGATCAGACTGCGGATGAAGCCTTGGCAAGGCTGACTGCGAAATAGCGCCTTTCACATGCCACTCGTTCATCTTTCCGACATGATTAACCATGCCTACCGCCACAATTACGCAGTTGGTGCGTTTGGCGTGGCCAACCTGCATTTTCTGGAAGGCATCATGCAGGCTGCGGAAAATTGTCGCGCACCCGTGGTACTGAATCTGATCGAATCACATTTCGAGAGCTATGATTTCGAACTTCTGATGCCGGCGGTCACGGCGGCGGCACGGCGTGCCGCCGTGCCGGTGGCAATCAATTTTGATCATGGCAGCAGTCGCATGTCTGCCGAGCGGGCCATACGCGCGGGTTGCAACGGAGTGATGGTGGATACCTCGGCGCTCACGTTTTCAGAAAATATGTGGCAAACACGCGACATCGTAACCATGGCCCATGCCTGTGGCATCACGGTTGAGGGCGAATTGGGCTATGTGCCAGGTGTCGAGGGAGAAAACGCCAAAAACCACCCGGGCGAGCTTGCTTATACTTCAGCTGCCGAAGCTGCGGGGTATGTCGAACGCACGGGGGTGGATTGCCTGGCGGTTTCGGTGGGCACCGTGCATGGCCGGATGAAAGGTACGCCAAAACTGGATTACAGCAGGTTGGCGAAAATCCGGGAGGCGACCGCTATACCGTTGGTGATACACGGTGGTACAGGGCTGTCAGACGAGCAATTCCGACGGCTTATCGCCAACGGCGTGGCCAAGATTAATTACTACACTGCTCTTGCAGATGTGGCAGACCGCAGCATCAGGGAATACGTCGCAGCCAACCGCAAGGGTGGGCACAGTTCACTGCTGACGGGGGTGCGTGATGCGGTGCGTGAGGAAACCGAACGTTGTCTGGGTCTCTGGGGGTGCGGCGGGCGGGCAGCGGAAGTTTTGGCGCAATGCCGTCCCTGGCAGGAGGTGGAACAGATCACGCTCTATAACGTTCCGTCAACATTATCGGAAATCGAACTTGCCGCTATCATGCGCGAAGGCAGGCAATTAATAGCGGCTATCCCCGGTGTGCGCAGCATCCGCACCAGTCAGACTATCCAGCCTGATGGCAAGTACCACCATGGTCTGTCAGTCACACTGGCCAGTCAAAGCGCGCTGGCGTCTTATCGCAATCACCCGGCACAATTGCGTTTTTCCCATAAGGTCTTACGGCCTGTCCTTACTGACCCTATCACGCTGGATATGGAGGAGCGTTAATATTTATAGTCGCATCAGGCGGTCTGCCAAGATCGGCAACAATTCACCCACTGAACAGGCCAAAATTATTTTTAAGATGTTGCCCGACTTTCCCATCCACAGTTTCGGGTCTCGCTCATGCCTTGCTCGTATGGGGCATCGGCCAGTTCCGCAGCAGGGGGCTGAGTGTCTGCTAGACGCGGTGCGTATTCAGTGCCAGGCATAGCGAATTAATCATCGCTTCCTCGTCAGCCGGGATGACCAGCACCGGTTTGAAATCGCAACGTCCGATCTTGATCGCACTGGCCTGATTAGCTGAGTTATTGAGCGAAAAACCCAAAAATTCCAGTTTTGAACAAATGTCAGCGCGTATCGAGGGGGCGTGCTCGCCGATACCGCCGGTAAACACCAGTGCATCCAATCCCCCTTCTTTGGCGGCGAGGCTGCCGATCACACCGCTCACCTGCCGACAGAAATAGTCCACTGCAAAACGTGCGGCTGCACTGTGACTGCCAAGCAGTTCGCCCATGTCGCTGGATTCCCCGCCGGATACCTGCTCTGCACGCTCGGTGATCAGTTATTCGTAGAGCCTCAGCCGAACGCGCTGCCCGACAAGTTTGAACTCGATCGTCCGATTCAGGTGAGTACGGATGAGATCGTAGTCGCTCGTCCGCACATTGGGGTTTGGCTGGCATTACATCTCTAAGCAAAGGTACCAGGGTTAACGTGAAACTCGCGCAGCGACGAACCGTACCCCTCGCCCTTTGGGATAACCAGACACTTGTCAGCTCTTGTACCCTTTAGGGTGTGCTGGCTTAGTTCAGGCTAGGGAAGCGCTGATTTATTCGGTTTTGTCGTTCCCGCGTAGGCGGGAACCCAGTTAGATAAAGGCACTGGATCCCCGCTTTCGCGGGGATGACGAATAAATCAGCATCTCCCTAGTAGTTCCATCAGAGGGGGAACGGGGGTGCACCCGCAAGGGGCAGGCCGTGGTTGTATAGCCGACAAGTCGGCAACAACCACGCTCAGGGAACGGGCATGGCGGGTTTCATTATCAGGGGTGGTCACTTTTCCATGCCCGTTAGGTAGTAACAAAGCTAAAATAAGATCGACTCCGGCACCTTTGATTTTATTGTTTTCTGCACTAGACTCGGCAATATGCAGCATATTTACATCAGGTGCGGTATAATTAAGCAGTTGATTTAATTTGTTTAATTGATTGCAGCCTCATTGGTGGCTTAGAAGTACGACCGTTGATTTGCAGGTCGTAGATGCTAAGCCTGCTCTGGGAGTCAGACATAGCAAGCAATCAGGCCATCCTTAGAGGTGGCCTTTTGTTTTTTCGAGCGGATCAGTCCCTGGCCGCCAGCGACGACGAATTCAAGAACGAGTCGGGCGCAAGACATGATCGCTGCCAAGCTGTTTTGGCAGTCCAGGAGTCCAGCGGGTGATCCCTTCAGCGAGGAGTGATCCCAGTGGGTTTCAACAAATGTAAGGAGCAATACCAGTGACCAACGCACAACGCAAAGCACTCAGCCGCATGGCTGAAATAAATTCATCAAGTAACGACAGCAAGCCTGAACCAACGCTCAGCAGCGCGTTCTGCCCGCATGGGGCAGGCGCGCATTACCTTGCGACGGTGGAGACTGTCGGCAAGATCATCAATCTATTCGCCAAGGAAATCGAACCGCCCGTTTACACCTACACCATCACCACCATTCATTTTGAACAGGATCCCGGTACCGGAAAATGGATATGGTTCGATGGTAAGGAAAAGCTATCCCCGCGCAAAAACCAGGATGGCTGGCGTCTTGGCAGCAAGAAGTTATATGACACACGCGAAGGCGCAGAGGCCGAGCTTCAGCTCGTGATGGTCAAAAACGGTGACCGGGTGACCAAGGTGCATGACCTGCCGGACGATATGACTAAACTGAGAAAGATCCGTAGCGCCCATCATCCAGACCGCAATAACCCCGATTCCGACCATGACCTCTATCAGGCTGTTATCGAGAAAATTGACAGGATGCGTGCGGTGAGTGTGTGAACCATGCTTTTTTGCAATAATTCTCGGTTGCTTGGGAGCATAGTCTGTCGAGCCAAACATTACGAACGGCAGCTTAATGATGAGAAACCAGTCATTGAAGATGCTCCTCGTGATTAGGCCGGTTTGTCTCGAATCCGGAACTAGACGAAGTTCCGGTAACTGGCAGCCAAATTTTTGAGCGGAACATAAATTTTCGCTGCTCCAAAGCGGATGTTCGTCACAGGCGGCTTGCGAGACAAACCCGTCCGTGACGACTGGCAGCTTTCTGGCAGGCAATTCAGCCAGACCATCATAGCCAAACGATATGAAAATGTTCTGGATGAGTTAGCTACCGCCCTTGCGGCAATAACAATATACAAATTGCTGATCGGTTCCGAACGGGGTGTGATGTAACTTATTCTCATGCGTGACCAGCATGAAAGCATCACCAAATTCCGCGTGCAGGCTTTCTGGCTGGTAACGCATCACGGGTAGGCCACTGCATTTTTCCGGACCATCTGTAGCAAAGGTGGCAACAATCACATGACCACCCAGGCGGACTGCATGCATGACCCGCTCGACATAAGCATGGCGATCAGCCGGGTCGGTCAAAAAGTGGAACACTGCACGGTCATGCCAAATATCGAAGCAGTGTTCAGGAAATTCTGCACGGGTAATATCATCATCCATCAAAGCCACGTCGGCGGTCTCGATAGCAGTGTCGGTTCCGGCGGCAACCATGGCGAAGCCGATAGATACCTTGGACAATGCCGGCGCGTCGTTAATGCCATCACCCACCATGTCGACCTGACCATGGCGGCGGATCAGCTCGGTCATGACCACCAGCGTGTCCTCGGGCAGCATGTCGACGGCACATAGCTTGATTGATGTTGAACTACGAAAAATGAATTACTCATGAACGCCAGAAAATTGATTGCCGTCACCGTGCGTGGTTTTCAGTAAGAGCCTCCTCGACCAACGTTTTCAACTGATCAAAACCAAAACTCGGCAGCGGCTTACCGTTGACGAAAAATTCTGGCGTCATGGTGACGTTCAGAGTCTTCGCATCAGCAAGGTCTTGTGCTATCACATTGTCAATCTCGGGCGAGGTTATATCGAAGGCCATCTGCTCCATGTTCAAACCGATTGCACCGAGCAACCTCCATGCTTCCCCCACGTTGGCAGCGTGGTGCTGCGTCCAACTAGCTTGATTTTCCAGCAAAGCTTCGAGCGCTACCCAAAACTTACCCTGCCGACGTGCTGCTTCGAGCATGGCAACCACTTTGTCCGAACCGGTATGGAACGGGGCATAGCGCAGCACGATGCGAATCTTGTCCGGGTTGTCGGCCATCATCTGCTTGACCATCGGATAAAACTTCCGGCATGTTTCGCAGGCCGGATCAAGAAACTCAACGATGACGACAGGCGCATCGGTCTTGCCTATGGTTGGTGAGTGCATGCGAATCAGCGCAGCGCGATTGGTTTCGGCAAGAAGACTAGCTGTCTCTTCCTTCTGGCCTGTATAAAACAGGATGCCCGCGACGAACGCCAACAGCAGAGCAATCGCGGAAGCAGCGAAGATGATTTTCTGTTTCATTTGGAACCTTTGAAATGTGTTGTGAGGAGTAACGCTACAACAAGTGAGAACGAAAGTACGGACAAGAGCGGAATGGTCACGAAGCCGAACCATACCACCGTGACGTTGGAACACGGCACGCCCTGCTGGCAGGGTTTGATGCTATCAGGTATCCATCCGGCGATGAGCGCAAGGTGAAACAGCGCCAATCCCAAGCCCGCGAGTGCCAACGGCAAGGCATAGCGCACGACACGCGGATCGAATGGAAATAGTCCGGCAGCGAGCACAAGCGCCAGCGGGAACATGGTGATCCGCTGATACCAGCAAAGTACGCAGGGCGTGTAGCCCATCACTTCGCCAAGAAACAAAGCACCAAGTGTAGAAACAGTGGCGATCAGCCAGGCGCTGAAAATCAGTGACCATCCAATGGGGGCAGTGTTGGGCATGGCATCAATTCGTTCAGTGGCTCTTGTAAAATTCATTTGTTAGTAGCCCCCGTAACTTTGAGCAACCGCATGCCGTTGAACACCACGATCAGGCTGGCTCCCATATCGGCGAAGACCGCCATCCAAAGCGTGGCTTTTCCCGCGAGCGCTAGGACGAAAAATATCGCCTTAATACCGATGGCCAGTGTGATGTTTTGCCGCAGCACGCGGGAAGTGTCGCAGCTTAGTTGAATGAAGTGTGGCAGTTTGCGCAAATCGTCATCCATCAAGGCTACATCGGCAGTCTCGATGGCAGTATCTGTTCCGGCTGTACCCATAGCGAAGCCGATAGATGCCTTGGCCAACGCCGGTGCGTCGTTAATACCATCGCCCACCATACCGACCTTGCCGTAGCGGCGGATCAAATCATCAATGACCGCCAGTTTTTCCTCGGGCAGTAGGTTGCCACGCGCATCATCAATGCCCACTTGGGCAGCGATGGCACTGGCCGTAGTCTGGTTGTCGCCGGTCAACATCACCGATACCACGCCGAGTGCGTGAAGCTGTCGGATTGCCTCGGCGCTGTGTTCGCGCACGGTATCGGCAACACCAATGACGCACAGCGGCACATTTTTAGTGGACAGCACCACGGCCGTTTTGCCTTCTTCTTCCAGCCGCATCAGCACCTCTTCAACATGCAGCCCACAGATGCCCAGTTCTTCGACCTGCCGGTGGTTGCTTACATAGTAAAGTTGCCCATCAATAACCGCTTTCGCACCACGACCTGTGAGGGACTCGAACGAAGTGATTGGCAGCAGCAAACGCGGACTCCCATCGGCAGATGTCTGCCAAGCCGAGGTGATAGCGGCCGCGACGGGATGCTCGGAGTGTGCATCCACACTAGCGGCGAGTTGGAGCAAAGCGTCCGTTGCTTGCTCAACGAGCGGAATCACATCGGTCACGACAGGCTTGCCGTGGGTGAGCGTGCCGGTCTTGTCCAAGGCCACAACCTTGATCAGCCGCCCATTTTCCAGATGCACGCCGCCTTTCACCAGAATGCCCAGCCTTGCTGCAGCGGCAAGGCCGCTGACCACGGTGACTGGCGTGGAGATTACCAGCGCACAGGGGCAGGCGATCACCAGCATGATCAGCGCCTTGTAGAACCATGGCTCGAACGCAGCGCCGAACAACAGCGGCGGCACGGCTGCCACCAGAACCGCGAACACCACGACGGCAGGCGTGTAATAGCGCGCGAATTGATCGACAAAGCGCTGCGTCGGCGCGCGCTGGCCTTGCGCTTCCTGAACCGAGCGGATAATGCGGGCAAGCGTGGTGTTGCCCTTGTTTGCGGTGACGCGAAACTCCAACATGCCACGCTCATTCAGTGTGCCTGCAAAAACCGGATCGCCCGCGACCTTCGCCACAGGAATACTTTCCCCGGTAATCGGCGCCTGGTTCACCGAACTGCTGCCCACCGTAACTACACCATCCAGCGGAATACGTTCGCCCGGCTTGACGCGAACAGTTTGCCCCACCTGCACATCGGATGCAGCCACCTCGTGCCACTCGCCGCTGTCGAGGCGCACAGTGGCGGTCTCCGGAGTCATCGCCATGAGACCCCGGATCGCATTCTTGGCGCGTTCCAAGGAAAGCGTTTCGATCAACTCGGCCAGCGCGAACAGGAAAATCACCACCGCAGCTTCCGGCCATTCACCGATGGCGACCGCGCCAATCACCGCCACACACATCAGAAAATTTATGTTGAGGGTAAAAGTCTTGAGCGCGATCCAACCCTTTTTGAGGGTACTGGAACCAACGGTAGCAATTGAGAATAGGGCGAGAGCAATGACGGCAGGCGAGTTTTCCGCTGTCCCTGTCCACGCGAGGATTTCCGCAGACAGAGCGGCGACACCTGCCACTGCCATCATCACCCACATCTTTCGTGACACCGCTGGCGTATCCGCCTCGCAATTGGAACCGCCTTCCGGCTGCGACTTCATGCCTATTTCACGCAAGGCGTCGTGGATGGGTTGCTCATCGTCCAGCGTGTGCGCAACGGTAAGGCGGCGATCAATAAGATTGAACGCTAGATCGCCGATGCCCTGCACGGCTCCAAGACGCTTGCGGATCAGCGCCTCCTCGGTCGGGCAATCCATGTTGCTGATGATGAATGTCGAATGTTTCATTGTCTTGATCCCTTTCTGTTGAACGCATTTTACTTCCTCGATTCTTCTGTGAAGTCCGCGCCCGTGCTGGACGCGGACAGGATGCTTATTTCGGCATTGGCATGGATTCCTGCTGATTCTGGTGTTCCATCATTTGGTCCATCATCATCTGCATCATTTCCATGTGTTTTTCCATCATGTCGCCACCCTTCATTCCACTTTTCATGTCGCCGCCCATCATGCCGCCGCTCCCCTTCATGTCGTCACACATACCGCGCATCATCTTCATACTTTCGCGCATGCTTGCCATATGCTGCTGCATGAGTTTCCGGCGTTCCTTGGGGTCCGTGGTTTTGCGGATTTCTTCCATCTGTGCCTGCATTTTTTTCATCTGCTCCTGCATCTGGCCCATTTGCCTATCGGTTTGTTTGTCTGCGGTACCCGCGGTCTTGCTTGATTTGGCTGGCGCGGCTTTTTTGTCCTGCTCCGGGTGGTGCGCCTCATCGGCAAATGCAAGAGGTGCGGATAGCGCAACTGCGGTGAGTGCGGCAAATAAAATTGATTTTTTCATGACGTATTTCCTTAAGTTAATGTGAAAAAATGACTACTGTTTTCAGCGATTACTCTTTACTTCTTTTGCAAGTCGTCGCGTTTCTGCAAGTACTCTTCGCGTTCAATTTCTCCCCGAGCATATCGTTCCTCCAGGACGGCCAGCGCCTCGGGCTTTCTTTCACCGTCCGGGGTATTCGAGCGGCGACCACCCATCAGGTACTTCACCGTCGCCAGCACCAGCAGTATCGGAATCAGCCAGAAAAACGCCATGCCTAGCCACCCTAACCAATGCCAGCCCATGCTGTAGCCTTCATAATTCATCCACTTACCGATCTTCTTCGTTGAAAACCGCCCCTTGGAGCGCCTGCATCACCCGCTCTGGCCGCTACCCCTTGGATATTTCCAAACCAGCAATTAATTTAACCGGATTTTGTAAAGTAAAAACAACCGGACATCTTTGCAGCGCAAGCGCTTCCGCTTCCTTTATTTTTTCTTCCGGCGCATCACTTTCAACATGAAGAATTACACGCACTTCTTCCATGACAGGGTTGTCGCCCAACCCAAACACACGTGTAAAATCAACATCAGCTTCAACACGTGTGGTAAGTTTTTTTATTTGAATCCCAAGCATGGAAGCCATAGTTGCAAATGTTCCGGTATAGCAGGATGCAAGGCCATAAAGACAATAATGCATCGGGCCTGGAAACTTGCCTCCGCCGCCCATGAACGTGGGATTGTCCACTTTAAAAACAGTTTCTCCCCCTTCATATTTGATAATGGATTGGAACTGAACATCACCTTCTTCGATAATCCATTCACCCTCGATCACCTGGGTTTTTTTGGCGGCGGAAGGATCGTTTTTTATTTTAGATTCAAACGATTGAACCTTTTGTACATCAACATTATTTACACGTGTCATTTTTAACTCCTCAATTTCAATTGCGGCAAAGAAGGCGATGCCGCGACGCCAAGTTCCAATTCCAGGTTAACCAGCCGACAGAGAAGTACCACATTGCCGACAAAAGCGCGCCCTCTCATTCGCACCGCCACACCAAGGGTAAAAGCCGGGGGTGGCGCTTGATGTGAAGCCGCGCCTATTCATGCACTGCCCCGACAGGAATCGCCTTGACAATGTCGGTCACATAAATCCACCCCGCCTCGGCCTGGCCGGTGCGGGCGGCGCGCTCGATGATGCCCACCAACTCGTCCATCTGGTGATCCTCGCAAACCAGTTCCAGCTTCGATTCGTTGATGACTGCTTCGGCCAGTTCTATGGAATAGCGCTGTTCCTTGGCATCCATCGCCTTGAGCAGAATTTTTACCGGAACAACGGCAAGATTACGGCAGCCGTTCGTGTTGCACAGCCCCGACTCCTTCACGGCGTGAATCACATCGGCGATGCTGTTGTTGTGAATATAAGCCTTGATTTCTTTCATGCGGATTCTCCTGTTGGGTAATTACGTGCGGCCCGGTCAGGCCGCACGTTGGTTTACTTCTCTGGTTTGCGTTCGCGGCGGTTCTCCACCCACTCGTACATTAGCGGCAACAACAGCAAGGTCAGCGCAGTCGAGGTGAACAGTCCGCCCACTACTACTGTTGCCAGCGGCCGCTGGGTTTCTGCCCCGACACCGCTGGAGAGCAGCATCGGCACCAGGCCGAAGATGGCGATGGAGGCAGTCATCAATACCGGACGCAGGCGCAATGCGGCACCTTGCTTGACCGACTCTCTGACCGACAGCCCATGCCGCCGCTGATCGTTGAGGAAGGACACCAGCACAATGCCGTTCAGCATCGCCACCCCGAACACGGCGATGAAACCGATGGCCGACGGCACCGAGAGATATTGCCCTGTGACGAACAGCCCAATTACCCCGCCGATGGTCGCGAACGGCACATTGGCGATGATCAGTGTCGCGTAGGTGAGCGAATTGAACGCGGTATAAAGCAGGATAAAGATCAGCCCGATGGTGAGCGGCACGATCAGCGCCAACTTCGTCATGGCACGCTGCTGGTTTTCAAACGCGCCGCCCCATTCGATCCAGTAGCCGGTTGGAATCTTCACTTCGCGGTTGATTTTTGCTGCTGCCTCCTTCACGAAACTGTCCACATCGCGCCCTTTCACATCCATTTGAATCACAGCGTAACGCTGCAGCTGTTCACGTCGAATGAAGGAATAGCCTTCCTCCAGTTCCACCTTGGCGACCCTGGAGAGCGGCACCAGTGCGCCGCTCTGGGTACGAATCGGGATGTTGTTGATGGCTTCCACGCTGTTGCGAAATTCGGGTGCGAGCCACACCTGGATATTGAAGCGCTTGACCCCGTCGATCAGCGTACTCACCCCCTTACCGCCGATACCGGCCTGCACCACCTCCAGAATTTCGTCGGCGTTGATCCCGTAGCGCGCCGCCTCATCGCGGTTCACTTTGATCACCATCTGCGGCTTGCCTTTGTTCGCTTCCAGCGACAGATCCGCGACGCCCGGCACTGTCTCCAGGGCGGACTTAAGCTCACCGGACAGGCGGTCAAGGGTAGTCAAGTCTTCGCCGTAGAGTTTGAGCGCGAGCGTGGCACGCACCCCGGAAATCAATTCCTCGACGCGCATCTGAATCGGCTGGGTAGCCGAAATCACCGAGGTCGGCACGACCTGTTCCAACTTGTCCTGCATTTCCTGTGAGAGATCAGGGAAAGAAATGGCTTTGGGCCACTGGTCGCGTGGCTTGAGATTCACCAGAATTTCCATGTAGTTCACGTCTGAAGTTTCACCCTTTTCCGCGCGCCCGATCATGGCTATGGACGAAGACGTTTGTGGGAAGGTTTTCAGCGCGTCTTCGATGCGCTCGGAGATGCGGATGGATTCGTCTAGCGAAGTGGAAGGAATACTGGTCACCCGGAACATGATGCCGCCCTCCTGCAAAGTGGGCATGAACTCCTTGCCGAGGAAGGGAATCAACGCGAAAGACGCCACCAGCAGCACCAACGCACCGGAAAATACTTTTTTCTTATTCTCCAGCGCCCAATCAAGCAACGGCAGATAAAGTTTTTTCGCCCACCTGACGATGAAGGTATCTTTCTCCTCCTTCGGCTTCAGGATCAGCGCCGACATGACCGGCACCAGCGTCAGGGTCAGCAACAGGGAGCCCACCATCGCGAAGGTGATAGTAAGTGCCATCGGCTTGAACAGCTTGCCTTCCAGTCCGGTGAGGGAAAACAGCGGCAGGAATACCACAATGATGATCAAAATCGCAAACGCGGTAGGATTAATCACTTCCCGCGCCGCTTCCAGGATAACGTGCGTCTTGTTCACGGCCTTGCCGGTCTGGTGCGAGAGCAAGCGGAAGCCGTTCTCCACCATCACCACGGCGCCGTCCACCATCATCCCGATTCCTACTGCCAAGCCCGCCAGCGACATCAGGTTGGCCGACAAACCCCACTGCCGCATCAAAATGAAGCTGATCAGCATGGCCAGCGGCAGGGCGATGATGACCACCACCGCAGAGCGGATTTCACCCAGGAACAAAAACAGGATGATAACCACTAGGATGGAACCCTCGATCAGTGCATCTTCTGCGGTTTTGACAGCCTTATCTACCAGTTCCGTACGATCGTAGACCGTATTGATGGCGATGCCGGCCGACAGCGACTGCTGTACGGTTTTAAGCTTCTCCTTCACGGCGTCCACTACGTTCTTGGCGTTCTCGCCGATACGCTGCAACGCCATGCCTAGCACGACTTCCTTGCCGTCCTTGGTCACCGCGCCGGAGCGCAGGGCTGGTGCCTCCTTGACTTCAGCCACGTCGCGCACATAAATAGGTGTCCCCTCACGGGTGGCCAACACCACGTTGCCGATGTCCTGCACGTTACCAACCAGGCCAAGGCCGCGCACCAGATACTGCTCCTGCCCGATGTCGAGATATTGTCCGCCAACCTGATGGTTGTTAGCGGTGAGGGTCTCCATCACTGTCTTGAAGCTCAGCCCGTACTTGATTAGTTTTTGCGGATTAATTAACACCTGATATTGCTTTTCCTGTCCGCCCCATGACATCACGTCGTCAACACCCCGTGCAGTTCTCAGCACCAGGCGAACGTTCCAGTCCTGCAAGGTGCGCAGATCCATTTCGGATAACTTCTTGTCGGCAGTTTCAATGGTGTACCAGAACACTTGCCCCAATCCCGAACTATTGGCACCGAGCACAGGCTCCCCATAACCTTGCGGAATACGGCTCTTGACCTCCTGTAGCTTCTCACCCACCAAGCGGCGGGCAAAATAGATGTCCACATCGTCCTTGAAATAAACGCTGACGTAAGACAGCCCAAACAACGAAACCGAGCGTATTTCCTCCACTCCAGGCAAGCCGGCCATGACACCTTCCACTGGAAAGGTCAGTAGCTTTTCCACATCCTCGGCGGCCAGCCCTGACGCTTCGGTATAGATGCTCACCTGTACAGGCGTCACGTCGGGAAATGCATCAACTGGTACTTCGCGCCAGGCTTTCACGCCCAGCAACACAACCAGCAGGAACGCCACTAGCACCAGCACTTTGTAGCGCAATGAGAGGTCAACAATATGATTTAACATGGCTGTCCCCTATTCCGCGCTGATTTGAGATTTGAGCAGCCGCGCTTTGAGCGCGTAGGCACCGCTCACCACCACGCTCTCGCCCGCCGCCACGCCGGATTTCAGGACGGCATATCCCTGTGCACGTTCACCCACTTCGACGGCGCGCGGCTTGAATCCACCGCTTTCGGCAACAAATACCGTCGGTTGCCCCTGCAACAGCAACACGGTGTCTTCCGGCACAATCAGCGCTTTTGCGCTCGCCCCGGTGGTGTTTATCGCGGCAGTGGCAAACATTTCCGGTTTCAATCTGCCATCCAGATTCGGCACTTCCACTCGTGCCTTGATCGTGCGGGTTTCCTTGTTCACCGTGTTGCTGATGTAGGTAAGCCGTCCCTTGAATACTTCACCTGGGTAGGCGGAAATGATGACTGTGGCCTGCGCGCCTACTTTGACCTTGCCAAGGTCTTTCTCGAATAGATCAGTTTCGATCCACAAGACGGACAGATCGGCCACGGTGAAGAGTAATTTATCCGGCGTGGCGAGTTCCCCAAGCACCGCTTTCTTCTCAATAATTGTGCCGGCGAAGGGCGCAACAAGCTGGAATACAGAACCAGACTGTTTTTCAGGATCAACGCCCAACATGCGTAATTTTTCACTTGCTGCACGTAAGCCCGCACGGGCTTTTTCATGATCGGCGCGAGCACGCAAGTAGTCCTTCTCGGGAATGATGTTGTCGGCATTCAGCCGCTGGGCACGTTCGAAACTGGCTTGGGTTACTCCCGCCTCACTCGATGCTTGCAGATAGTTTGAACGCGCCTCACCCAGCTCAATGCTATCGAGCATTGCCAGTGTCTGTCCTGGTTTTACCCTGTCGCCCAGGTTGGCATTCACCTTGACGACGCGCCCCGGCACGCGTGGGCCTACGTGAGCCAATTTATCCTGGTTGGCCTGAATGGTCGCCGTGACCACGAGCTGTTCAGCTTTTTCCTGCAATGCCAATTTTTGCACTTTGATGCCTGCCTTCTGGGCTTCTTCAGTGCTCAGGGTAAGCAACTTCGCGGCGCCATTTTCTTCCTGCTTTTCCTGTATGGGTGTTGTCGAGCCTTTGCTTGCAGATTCCATTTTTTCGAACCGCTTTACGTCTTTTTCCGGTACCGATTTGTCGCCACACCCGGCAAGAAGGGTTACAGACAAGCCCCCGGCCAGGAGCAGTGTGGCCAGCCGTTTCAGGCCACATATTTGTGGATTGTGTGAATTTTTCATGTCATGAATTCCTTGTTTTAAATTATTTGTTCAATGGTTATCGTGTGCAGGCTGATAGCCCGCCGCCGCTTCCAAATTCACTTGGGTCGTGCGCAGCTCAGTCCGTGCGTCGAGCAGGTCGCGCTGGCCGTCCAGCACTTGGCGGTTCACCATCAATAATTGCAGCAATCCAATCTCGCCGACGCGAAAGGAAACTGAGGACAGGTGCTGATTTTCTTCCAGACTCGGTAGCACCGATTCACTCAGCCGCCTGACTCGCGCTTTCAAATTCACCCAGCGCTCCCACAGTGCCTGCACTTGAGCGCGTGCATCGCGTTGCACGGCCTGTTGCTGCACCTGCACCTGGGTCAGTTCAGTCATTGCGCGCCCGATTCCGGTCTTGTTGCGGCGAAACAGCGGCAGCGGCAGGGATACGCTCACAGCTGTGACATTCAATCCGGAATTGTCAGGGGTTCCTCGCCCTGTCCCCAAACCTAGCGTCACATCTGGATAAACAGCCGCGCGCTCTAGATCGAGCCGACTTCTGGCAGCTTTTTCCCTATGGACGAATGCGCGTAACAGCGGGCGGTTGGCAGCCGAATCCAGCAGCTCTTCCAGCCCATACGAAGCAGGTGGCGGATCCAGCAATGCGGCAACCACCGGCAAACTGTCAGCAGGCAGTTGCAACAAAACTGACAAATCGGATCGTGCCTGAATCAGTTGCTCACGCAACAGCGACACTTGGTTTTGGGCGCGTTCCGCTTCCACCTTGGCGAGATTGCCGTCAAGACGACTGTCCTCACCAGCCGCAACGCGTTTGCCGACCGCCGTCGCCGCTTCCTCAATGAGATGGAGTGCCCGCTCCTCAATTTGAATACGCAGTTGCAGGCTAAGCACCCGCACGAATTGTTGCTCCACCTCTGCGCGCAGTTGACGCCTAGTTTCCGCGATTATCTCCTGCGTCGCGGCAAGAGATTGTTCCGCCGCACTGCGGCGTTTGCCCTGCTGTCCTGCTATTTCAAAAGTCTGCACCAGTCCAATCATCTGCCCGCGATTACTCCGTGTGGGGTTGGCCGTTTGCGGAAGAGTACCCTTGCTCCATTCAGTAGAGATTTGTGGATTGTTCCACAGCAGCGCATTGGCATCGGTGAGTTCGCCCTGCGCCGCTGCAAGATTCGCTTGGGTAGCACGCAGTACCGGGTTGGCTTGTTCAGCCTGCTCCCAAGCATGCTCCAATGTGAGCGGAACTGACAAAGCTGGAAATGAATAAAGAGATGCAAACAAAATTGGCAGAATAATATAGCGGCGCGTTAGCCGCATCCCGACACTCAGGTTGAAAAGAATAGTGACCATTTGCACGAAAACTCCTTCAGATATGCGTGCGCCAACTCACTTGAGGCGAGCGCGCACTCAAAACAAAATTAAATACTAATTTGAATCGAATCTTAGGAAAGGAGTCGTGGTGGCCTGAAAAGGCCGTCAGGGGAAGAAAACTGGATGACGTTAGGCTGTTGGATAGAATATTCGTTTACGAATTCAGGCATCACAGGTGTGGACTGACTGAGCAATCCCATTAAATGCACTGCGGCGTGACACCAGTGATTGCAGGGGCTTTTTGCTGAAACAGCTTTGAGGTCTTCGTGTCCAATTGAAGGGTGTCCATCGTCCACGGCTAGGCTACGCTGCTCGTCGAACCACACGTCAGCTACAGCCTCTTTGTTAAACGTCCAGCCGCCAGCGTTGATCACGAGCGTAATCATGAGAAAGTAAACAGTTTGGCGGATGAGTCTACACATATTTTGGATACTAAAGGATTTTGTAGTTTAAGTACAATTTTGAGCGGCCGCGAACAGCGTCACGCTCAAGCCAACCTCGTCACTACTGAACGAGCTTGCTCGTAAAACACCGAAAAACTAATCGCACGCGTCCGGTCATATACGCGGCACTCACAATGGTTCAGTCAGTACAAGGCGCAAACCTTTGAGGGGAAACGATGTTGATACACGTCGGCCCAACACTCAAAAAGCCGTCATATCATGAAAGATTTATTGCTGGCTTTCGTGCTGTGTACCTTCCTGCCCGGAACGGCACTCTGCCCCGTCGGACTACGTCTACACCTCCTCTGCCCACCACGTCGAACGGGAGATTGATATTAAAATTGGTGCAGCATCGCCACCGACCGGAAGCAGCCTGCAAGAAGCCAGCATCGATTTCGGCTATGTTGTTAGAGAAAACTGGTTCACCGAGGTCTACCTAAAACAGGAGCGCAACGAAAATGCAGATGTCATGCTGGCCGAATGGGAGAACAAATTCCAGCTCACTGAGACCGGGAAATATGCAAGCGGCAGTTATCAACATGCCTGCCGCTTGTATTGGCAATCCCCACTAGACCTCCGTCTGTTCTGAGATAACAAGGGCATCATCCACCTCAATTCCCAAATATCTCACAGTGCTTTCCAGTTTGAGATGGCCAAGCAGCAATTGAACCGCCCGAATATTTTTGTGCGCCGATAGATCAACGTGGCCTTGGTGCGCCGCATGGTGTGCGTGCCATAGGCATTGTGGTCGAGGCCGATGGATGTCACCCACTGATCGACGATCTTCGCGTACTGTCGCGCCGAAATATGTGGTGATGCATGTATCCGACTTGGGAACAGGAATTGTTCAGGCTTGAGTTGCGCCCGTGCGATCCACGCGGCGACAGTTTCCCGCGTTTGCTCAGTGATTTCAAACTGTACGGGTCGGTGTGTCTTGCGCTGCATCACGATAGCGCGTTGTAAAACCTGACCGCCGTGTGCAATATCACGCACTTGCAGTTCAACCAAATCACATCCGCGCAATTTACTGTCAATGGCCAGATTGAATAGGGCAAGCTCTCGTACCTGATGTGCTAACTGAAGCCGGATGCGTATCGCCCATATTTCCTTCAGCTTCAGCGGCATCTTCTGGCCAACCAGTTTGCCTTTGTTCCACGGAATCTTGTGGGTTTGGATAGTGGTATCGGTGTTCATGACGTTCTCCTTGTGTTGAAAGGAAAACAATTGTCACCGTTTTGAATGCTTCAGGCAGTGGTTTGTTATGTCGGACAAACGACTGAGTTTGACCATCTATGTTATTGCGTCATGCTCCAATCAAGCCTGATGAACAATCCGCGTCTCTATGGTTACGTTCAGCACCTTTCTGATTACTGAAAAAACTACCGACAAACTTTCCATAGTCGGATTGCCGCGAGCAGACAACATCCGATGCACGCTCTTGCTCGGGCGGTTGGTTGCCAGAGCGATTTGCTCAAACCCGACAGTTGCATTCACCACATCGCGTAGCAATAAACGCGATGCTTCTGCCTCGCCATTTAAAAACATATCGGTCGCTTCTCTCAGCAAAGCTTCGGCAAACGCTGGATCTGCCTTGATTCTGGTTTGTAATGTTGTACTGGAATCTACTGTGAGCTGTCCCATCATTTATCCTTTCTGACTTTTCTTTAACATGGCTTTGCGTGCAAAGTACTCATCACGCAATTTCTTCGCCTGCCTGATATCGGCAGACTGGCCATTCTTCGTTCCACCGCCAAGCAGTACGATGAACACCTCACCATCCTGAATAAGGTAAATCCGGATTCCCGGCCCCCAATCAATCCGATATTCCTTAAGCGCTCCATCTATGGGTTTTACGTTCCCAAAACTGCCGACCATCATGCGCGCCCGAGCAGCGGCCACCTTGGCGGCATATTCAACCGACAAATCATTGAACCACTCAGCATAGTAGTTCTTCTGTTCGCCTGTTATGTATTCTTCAATCTTGATGGGCATGCTGCAAATAGTAACCTAAGAGTTACTTTTAAGCAAGGAAAGTGATGCGTGGCAGCCGTAAAGACGCCCTCTATGAAGTGCCGGTTTCGGGCGTGCAATTCCTGCTCTTGATGGACTGTTAATGGCACATTGTACTCGGTCAGCATCTCGAATTGCCTGCTCCGAAGCGGTCGCTCAAAATTAATTGAGCAAAGACGGGCGTGACCGTCAGCATTGGCCGAAAAACAGAAGATCTGCACAATAACTTTTGTCGATGCCATCTTGGCGGTGGCATGTTCCATATTGCGATCCAAGCCCGCAGTCTGTTCGGATTAAAACCCACCACTCTTAGCTATACCAAAGGCGCTACCCATTCCAATCGGCAACACGCTATTGGAATACTTGACTTCCGACAGACTTTATTCTCACCCGACAGACTTTATTACTCGTCATCATCATTAGTTCGGGGTATTTGGCAGTAGGCCGTTCCCGTTACAAACAACTTTAGCTTAATTGCGCAATTCATTGCTTTTTAAGCATATTTATATTTCCTTAGCTTTCCGCGCTAACTCCTTGTCTTTTAAAGAAAAAACCTGTTTTTTCACTTGACCGCCTGATATATTTTCAATATAGTGGGATTAAGTGGTGAATAGTGGGTAATTGTGGGGGTGGGGAATGTTTCAGGGGGCGGCGCAACTCAATCTGGATGGCAAGGGCAGGCTCGCAATACCGGCACGGTATCGCGATGTACTGCTGAGTGCTTGCGCCGGTAATTTGGTGCTGACGGCTGACGCCGACGGTTGCCTGCTGGTTTACCCTGAGCCGGAATGGCTGCCGATACGTGACAAGCTGAACAAACTCTCTTCCTTTAATCCCAGAAGTCGTGCCTTGCAGCGCCTGTTGGTCGGACATGCGGAAAATGTGGTGATGGATGGCGCAGGCCGGGTGTTGATCTCTCCCGTCTTGCGCAGTTATGCCGCGCTGGATAAAAGCGTGATGCTGATCGGTCAGGGCAATAAATTTGAATTGTGGGATGAAGCAAAATGGCAGGCACAGCAACAGGCCTCGCTGCTGCTGATGAATAGCGAATTGCCGCCCGAGCTGGAAGGTTTCTCATTGTGAGTGATGAGCTGACTCATGCCACCGTTCTGTTACACGAGGCGGTTGATGCGCTCGCCATCAAACCAGAAGGTATTTACGTGGATTGCACCTTTGGCCGGGGCGGACACAGCGCACAAATATTGCAGCAACTGGGTGCGAATGGCCGACTGATCGTGCTGGACAAGGACATGACAGCGGTGGCGCATGGCCGGCTGTGGCGTGATGCGCGTTTTCATATTGTGCATAGTGGTTTTACGCGGCTGGCGGATGTGCTGGGCGAATTGGGCGTTGAGCGAGTTGACGGCATTTTGCTGGATTTGGGTGTGTCATCCCCTCAGCTGGATGAAGCGGAGCGGGGATTCAGTTTCAGGTTCGATGCGCCGCTGGATATGCGCATGGATACGAGTAGCGGGTTAACGGCGGCACAATGGTTAGAAACGGTGGACGAGGGTCTGCTGACGGAGGTTATACGTGATTACGGCGAAGAACGGTTTGCTAAGCAGATTGCAAGAGCGCTTGTTGCTGCGCGTGCGATTCAACCCATCGAAACCACGCGGCAGCTCGTCGAGCTGGTTAGCACGGCGGTACGTACCCGTGAAGCCGGTAAAAATCCGGCGACACGCACCTTTCAGGCTATACGGATTTATCTCAACCAGGAGCTCGAAGAGCTAGAGCATGTTCTGCCGGAGTGTGTCGCGCACCTGAAAACGGGCGGACGTCTGGTGGTGATCAGTTTTCATTCGCTGGAAGATCGTATGGTCAAACACTTTATGCGCGCTATGCATGATGCGGACAAATTGCCGCGCAATGTGCCGATACGCGCCAGCGAAGTGCCGCAGGGAAAACTGAGGCGGGTGGGCAAGGCGGTGCGCGCGGGTGAGGCGGAGTTGCAGGCCAATCCGCGTGCGCGCAGCGCGACGATGCGTGTGGCAGAGCGCAGCGATGTGGCGTAGTGGTGCGGCGGGTGGGTTGTTGCTGGTTCTGGTGGTGCTGGGCGCGTTGAGCGTAATCACTTCACAGCACAAGGCGCGCAAGTTGTTCGTTGCATTGCAGCAGGAAAAAGAGCGCGCTCACAAAATGGAAGTTGAGTGGGGGCAGTTGCAATTGGAGCAAAGCACCCTGGCAACACCGGCGCGGGTGGAAAGAATTGCGTCGCGGCAGTTGCAAATGCAATTGCCGAAGCAGGTCAGATTTATACGCGTCAGTCCTAATGGCGGAGCAAACGGACAACCATGAATTATGCAGCCAGCACAAAAGACACCATCACGGCAAAGCTGCCGGGATGGCGTGCGACTGTATTATTTGTGGCGCTGTTGTTGGGGCTGGCTGCTTTGCTGGGACGCGCCGTCTATCTGCAGGGGATACACGATGATTTCTTGCAGGAAAAAGGCAAGCAGCGCTACAGCCGGGTGGTTGAAGTAAGTGCACATCGCGGCATGATGACGGATCGGAATGGCGAGCCGCTGGCCGTCAGCACTCCCGTGGAATCGGTATGGGCAAGCCCGTCGGATATCAGGATCAATGATGCCGGTGAAGCCAGAATGGATGAACAGCAGCTCAAACAGTTGGCGCAAGCACTGGGTATGCGCGTGAGTGAGGTGCGGGAACGTCTCGCGGATAGCTCACGCGATTTTGTCTATTTAAAGCGGCAACTGCCGCCTGAGCAGGCGGGGAATGTGATCAGGCTGAATCTGCCGGGTGTTTCCCTGCAACGCGAATATCGGCGCTATTACCCGGCGGGTGAGGAATTTGCACAGACGCTGGGATTTACCGGTCAGGACGATAACGGGCAGGAAGGGCTGGAACTGGTTTTACAGGAGCAGCTGGCCGGAAAGCTGGGCAGCCAGCGTGTGATCAAGGACAGGCGCGGACATATTGTTGAGGATGCCGGCAGCTTGCGTCCTCCCAAGCCGGGCAGCGATATTGCGCTCAGTCTGGATGGCAATGTGCAGCACTCGGCCTATCGCGAATTGAAACTGGCTGTTCAACAGCATCAAGCCAAGGCGGGAGCCATTGTGGTGCTGGATGCGCGCAGCGGCGAAGTGCTGGCGCTGGCAAACTATCCCAGCTACAACCCGAACAACCGTACCAGGATCAGCGCGCAGGCTATGCGCAATCGCGCCGTGGCGGACGTGTTCGAGCCGGGTTCAACAATGAAGCCGTTTACCATCGCGGCAGCCCTGGAGGCAGGCAATATCAGACCCGATACGCTGATTAACACGGAAAACGGCGTCTTTTCGGTGGGCAATAAAAAGATACATGATACTCATCCGGAACCGAGTTTAACCGTGGCACAAGTTATCCAAAAGTCCAGCAATGTCGGCTCCGCAAAAATTGCCCTGTCGCTGGATTCCAGCGTGCTGTGGCAGACTTTTTCAACGTCCGGATTCGGCGAGCATACCGGCAGCAATTTTCCGGGTGAAGCCGTCGGCATGCTGCGCAATGCCAACAATTGGCGACCGATAGAACAGGCTACCATGTCCTACGGGCACGGCATCTCGGTAAACCTGCTGCAACTGGCGCGCGCCTACACCGTGTTCGCCAATGACGGTGAATTGAAGCCCGTCTCACTGCTCAAGCTGGATCAGCCTGCTGTCGGCAAAAAGGTTTTTTCCGCCAAAACCGCATCTGAGCTGCGCACCATGCTGGAATCGGTCGTGTTGCCGGGCGGTACGGCACCGCTGGCGCAAGTGGCCGGTTATCGCGTGGCAGGAAAAACAGGCACAGCGCATAAGCTGGACGGCCGTCACTATACCAATCGCTATATTGCCTCGTTTGTCGGGTTCGCGCCGGTATCTGCGCCGCGCGTAATCGTTGCAGTGATGATAGATGAGCCAAACAACGGACAATATTACGGCGGACTGGTGGCGGCGCCGGTGTTCAGCAAGGTGGTCGCAGCGACATTGCATCTGCTCAATGTGCCGAATGACGCGCCGCTGGATAATGTGATTGCGCCACCCGTTGAAATCGTCAGGGAGGAAATCTGATGATCAAGATGGCCAAGGGAGAAGTGCAAGATGCCGGGATGCTTGCGAGCCTGACCATTAAAAGGCTGGTGACGGATAGTCGCGCAGTGCTGCCTGGCGATACCTTCGTCGCCTATCCGGGCGAAAAGTCGGATGGGCGTCAATTCATTGCGCAGGCTATAGCGCAGGGCGCGAATGGGGTGATCTACGAAGAAACTTTGTCTGGTCATGCCCGTGAAGAGCGAAATTTTGAATGGGATCCGCAGTGGAATGTGCCCAATATGGCCGTGCAGGATTTGCGGCACAAGGCGGGCGAGCTGGCGGATGCGGTGTACGGTACGCCATCGGAAAAATTGTGGATGGTGGGCGTCACCGGAACCAATGGCAAGACCTCGTGCAGCCACTGGATTGCGCAGGCATTAAATGATTGCGGCAAAAAATGTGCGTTGATTGGCACGCTGGGCAATGGATTTGCAGGTGCGTTACAGGCTACGGCCAATACCACGCCGGATGCGATCAGCGTGCATGGCCTGTTGGCCGATTACCTGAGCGTGGGCGCTCAGTCCGTGGCAATGGAAGTGTCTTCGCATGCGCTGGCACAGGGGCGGGTTAACGGTGTGCGCTTCGATGTGGCGCTGCTGACCAACCTGACCCGTGATCATCTGGATTATCACGGGGATATGGAAAGTTACGCAACGGCGAAGCGGCGCTTGTTTGACTGGAAGGCGCTGAAGTATGCGGTAGTGAACCTGGATGATGCATTCGGTGCGGAATTGGCCTCGCAGTTGCGGGACCAGGAGGTGGAAATCATCGGCTATGGTCTGACCGAGGCTGCGCTGCAATTGGCCGAACGCTATGGCATGCGCATGGTGTATGGGCATTTGCAGCAAATGAATCTGCAAGGTTTGCAGTTGGCGCTACGTTCGAGCTGGGGGGCAGCGGAACTGCATAGTGGGTTGCTGGGCCGGTTTAATGCGGCCAACTTGCTGGGTGCGCTGGCGGTGTTGCTGGTGAGCGATGTCAGCCTGGAAGACGGCGTGCGCACATTGGGCGCGGTGCAATCGGTCGCGGGACGGATGCAGGGCATGTCTGGCGCAGGACAGCCCGCTGTCATTGTGGACTACGCGCACACGCCGGATGCATTGGAAAAAGTTTTGCTGGCGCTACGCGAAATCAGCATGGGGAAGGGTGAAACGTCGGGCAGGCTGATTTGTGTATTCGGGTGTGGCGGTGATCGTGATAAGGGCAAACGCGCCATGATGGGACGGGTAGCAGAGAAGTTTTCAGATGTATGCATCGTGACCAGCGATAACCCGCGTAGCGAGGATCCTCGTCGGATCATAGCCGAGGTGGTGAGCGCCATGGAGGCAGGCAAGCACGAAATCATCGTTGAGCGCGCAGCGGCCATAGAGCGTGCCGTTCTGCTTGCGCAAAGCGGCGATACCGTCTTGCTGGCAGGCAAGGGACATGAAGCGTATCAGGAAATTAACGGCGTGAAACAGCCATTCAGCGACGTGACTATGGCGATTCAGGCCTTGAAAAAGTGGTCCGCGCGGCAGTCCGGAGGTGTTCAATGATGATGCTTTCGCAAGCTGCCAGGGTATTGAATGCGCGTTTGATTGCAGATGGTCAGGATGTGCAATTTAGCGCCGTTTCGACTGACACACGCGATCTGAAACCGGGTGATTTGTACATCGCGTTGCGCGGTGAGCATTTCGACGGCGCAAATTTTGTGGCGCAAGCCGTAGCGAGCGGCGCGGTGGCGGCGTTGGTCAATGCGGACAGCTACCATGGAGAAGCATGCACCTGTCCGCTGATTCTGGTGGAAGACACTCGGATTGCATTAGGGCAGCTGGCCGCATACTGGCGCAGCCAGTTTGATATTCCACTGGTTGCGATTACCGGCAGCAATGGCAAGACCACGGTCAAGGAAATGCTGGCCGCTATTTTGCGTGTGGCGTCCGGCGGTGATGATGCGGTTCTGGCGACCAAGGGTAATTTGAATAACGATATCGGCATGCCGCTCACCCTCCTGAAGCTCAACGCGCAGCACCGCTATGCCGTGATTGAAATGGGCATGAACCATCCGGGCGAGATTGATTACCTGACGCGAATTGCCAGTCCGCAAGTGGCGCTGATTAACAACGCCAGCGGTGCGCATCTTGAAGGCATGGGTTCCGTGGAAGCAGTGGCGCATGCCAAGGGGGAAATCTTCGCCGGTTTGCAGCATGAAGGCAGCGCGATCATCAACGCCGACGACGCCTATGCGCCGTTGTGGCGCAGTCTGGCCAGCGTGCATTCGCTGCTGGAGTTTGGTTTGAATGGCGAGGCCGATGTGTCCGGGGTATGGCATCCACGCGCAACGGGATTGCGTTTGATCGCGCAGACGCCGTCGGGTGATTTTACGGCTGATTTGCAAGTGCCCGGAGAACATAACGCACGCAATGCCTTGGCGGCAACAGCGGCGGCGATTGCACTGAATTTGCCGCTGGAGAGCATCGTCGCAGGACTGGAAAAATTTGGCGGAGTGGCAGGACGCTTGCAGCGCAAAGCGGCGCGCAATGGCGCGGTGGTGATCGATGATACCTACAACGCGAATCCGGCCTCACTTCAGGCCGCGATTGCGGTGCTGGCTCAGGCCGAAGGTCGTCGTGTGCTGGTGCTGGGCGATATGGGCGAGCTGGGAGAAAACGCCGCCGAGTTTCATGCCGGGATAGGTGCTGTGGCACGCCAGTCCGGCATTGAGAAGCTGTATGCGCTGGGCGAATTAAGTCGCAATGCAGTACGCGAATTTGGTGACGAAGCACAACATTTTGACTGTGTTGAAGACTTGCTAAATGCGCTGGAAATAGAAATGGAGGCTGGCACGACCGTGCTGGTGAAGGGTTCGCGCTTCATGAAAATGGAACGCGTGGTCAAGTATCTGGTGAGTAGTGAGTCGGAAGTGGTGAGTGGAATTAGCGCATCACACTCGCCACTTACCACTGCCCACCTACCAAAGGAATAAAAATGTTATTAGCACTCACGCAATGGCTGGCTGAAGATATACGTTTTTTCAGCGTATTCAATTACATCACGCTGCGCACGGTGCTGGCAGCCATGACGGCGCTGGGGATTTCATTCATGGTCGGCCCGATGATGATACGCAAGCTGACCGATTACAAAATCGGTCAATCCGTGCGTACGGACGGACCGCAGACGCATCTGATCAAGGCGGGGACGCCCACTATGGGCGGGGCGCTAATCCTGACATCCATTGCCATTACCACCTTGTTGTGGGGGGATTTGCATAATCACTACGTATGGGTGGTGTTGTTTACCACGATGGGTTTCGGTGTGGTCGGATGGGTTGATGATTACCGCAAGGTGGTGCATCGCAATCCCAAGGGTTTGTCGGCCAAAGCCAAAATGTTCTGGCAGTCCATCATCGCGCTGATTGTTGCGGTTTACCTGTGGGAAACATCGACGCTCCCGGCGCAAACCGAATTGATTGTGCCGTTCATGAAGTTCTTTGTGTTTCCACTCGGCGCCTTCGCATTCATCGTGCTCACCTATCTGGTGATCGTCGGAACCAGTAATGCGGTGAATCTGACCGACGGGCTGGACGGGCTGGCGATCATGCCTACCGTGATGGTGGCAAGCGCCCTGGCGTTGTTCGCCTATGTCGCCGGCAATGTGGTGTTTGCAAAATATCTGGGCATACCCTACATCCCGGGCGCGAGCGAACTGGCGGTATTTTGTGGCGGAATCGCGGGTGCGGGGCTGGCTTTTCTGTGGTTCAACGCCTACCCGGCCGAAGTGTTCATGGGGGATGTCGGGGCGCTGGCGCTGGGGGCTGCCCTCGGTGTGGTCGCGGTGATCGTGCGTCAGGAATTGGTGTTGTTCATCATGGGCGGCGTGTTCGTAATGGAAGCCGTGTCGGTGATGATACAGGTGATTTCGTTCAAATTGACGGGCAAGCGCGTGTTCCGCATGGCGCCGCTGCACCATCATTACGAACTCAAGGGATGGAAAGAAACGCAGGTTGTGGTGCGTTTCTGGATCATCACCATGTTGCTGGTGTTGCTGGGTTTGGCGACGTTGAAGTTGAGGTAGTTGCTAGACGCTAGTCGTTAGTTAAAACAAGACCGCGCAGCGGACAACGCCAACTAATTACTAGCTACTAACGACTAATGTCTATTTTTAAGGAAATGCATTGAAAAGCGGGTCAACAAAATCTGTCCTGATACTCGGTCTCGGTGAGACGGGGTTATCTATGGTGCGCTGGTTAACGACGCAGGGTGCAAAGCTGCGCGTTGCGGATAGCCGGACTGCGCCTGCGGGACTGGAGGTGGTTGGCCAATTTGTTGAGAAAAATCAGATAATTTGCGGTGAATTCACAGACGCACTGTTTGACGGCATTGATCTGATCGCCATCAGCCCCGGTGTGCCGCTGAGTGACCCCCATGTCGCCCGTGCCGTCGCGCGCGGTATCCCCGTAGTCGGGGATATAGAACTCTTCACGCAACAACTAGCGACTAACGACTTACGACTTACGACTAAGGTTTTAGCCATAACCGGTTCGAACGGCAAAACCACCGTGACCAGCATGGTGGAGCACTTGTGCAAGGCGGCAGGGTGCGACGCGGTGGCGGCGGGTAATATCTCGCCAGCCGTGCTGGACGTGGTGATGCAGCGCGGCGAAAACCAGCCCGAAGTGTGGGTGCTGGAGCTATCCAGCTTTCAGCTGGAAACCACGACGGGTTTGAATGCAGATGCCGCCACGGTATTGAATGTATGTGAAGATCATCTGGATCGTTACGAGGGTATGGATGGCTACGCGGCAGCCAAGGAAAGAATCCTCGATGGATGCGGCGTACAGGTATTGAACCGTGATGATGCGCGTTGCATGGCGATGAAAAATTCCGTAAGCGAGTGTGTCAGCTTCGGGCTGAATGCGCCGGAATGTGAAACGGATTTCGGTATTGAGCGCGAGGGGAGCGACATCTGGCTGGTGCAGGGCAATCAGCGGCTAATCAGGGCCGGCGAACTGCAACTCGCAGGGTTGCACAATGTTGCCAACGCGCTGGCCGCGCTGGCGCTGTGTCGTGCAATTGATTTGCCCATGCCTGTCCTGCTGGATGCACTGCGCAGCTTCAAAGGCTTGCCGCATCGTGTGGAACGCATTACCAGCCTGCACGAGGTCACTTATTACGATGACTCCAAGGGAACCAATGTCGGCGCGACGGTTGCCGCGTTGGAAGGTCTGGGTTGCAAGGCGGTGCTGATCGCGGGCGGCGTGGGTAAAGAACAGGATTTCTCCCCCTTGAACGCTGTCGTCAAACAATATGCACGCGCAGTCGTGCTGATCGGGCGCGATGCGCCATTGATTGAAGTCGCGTTGCAGGGCTGCGATGTCCCGCTGTGCCGCGCCATAGATATGCGTGATGCGGTGTCGCAGGCAGCACAGTTCGCGCGTCCGGGCGATGCAGTGCTGCTTTCTCCGGCTTGCGCCAGTTTTGACATGTATCGCAATTATGCTCATCGCGCCGAAGCATTCGTCAATGCGGTGCGGGATATGGCTAAGGAGGGCGCATGGTCTCATTAGTCAAGACGCATACTCCGCCGCCGCAAGCGCAGTTCGATGATCTGTTGATCTGGGTGTTTATCGCCCTGTTGTCTATCGGCCTGGTGATGGTGTATTCCTCTTCCATCGCGACCGCTGAGGGCAGCAAATTCACCGGGCATCAGGCCAGCTATTATTTGATGCGCCACAGTCTGTTCATCGTGGTCGGATTGCTGGCCGGACTGTTCGCATTTCAGGTTCCCGTACAGATGTGGCAGACCTGGTCACCTTATCTGTTCATGGCTGGAACGGTGTTGCTGGTGTTGGTATTGATCCCGCATATCGGTCGTGAAGTGAATGGCAGCCGTCGCTGGCTGTCGCTTTTTGTGTTTAATTTGCAGCCGTCAGAACTGATGAAATTATTTGCGGTGATGTATGCAGCTGATTACACGGTGCGCAAAGGTAAGATTAAGCATTTGTTTATGAAAGCTTTTTTGCCGATGTTTGCGGTGATGGTGATGGTCGGCACGCTATTGCTGCTTGAGCCGGACATGGGTGCATTCGTGGTGATCCTGTCTATTGCCATATGCACACTCTGGCTGGGCGGTTTTAACGTCAAAGTATTCGGCGCCTTGGTAGTGGCGCTGCCGCTGGCCTTCGCCGCACTGATATTTTCCTCGCCGTACCGCATGCAGCGCGTCATCGGCTTCATGGACCCGTGGGCTGATCCCTATGGCAAGGGATACCAGCTCAGCCATGCGCTTATCGCCTTCGGGCGGGGAGAATGGTTGGGCGTGGGTCTGGGCGCCAGTGTGGAAAAATTATTCTATCTGCCGGAAGCGCATACCGATTTTTTGATGGCCGTGATCGCCGAAGAGCTGGGGCTGGCAGGCGTGGCCTGCGTCATCGTATTGTTTGCGCTGGTAGTGATACGTTCATTTCAGATCGGTCGTCATGCGGCATTTCTGGAACGTAATTTTTCCGCGCTGGTGGCGCAGGGTATCGGTGTGTGGATAGGTGTGCAGGCGATGATCAACATCGGCGTGAATATGGGCGTGTTGCCCACCAAGGGTTTGACACTGCCTTTCCTCAGCTTTGGCGGCAGTGGCGTGGTGGTGAATTGCATCGCCGCCGCCGTGCTGCTGCGCGTGGATTATGAAAACAGAAGAATAGCGCGGGGGTTGCCGGTATGAGCGCGGGCTATTTATCTGTTTCGGCGGAGGCCAGACAACAACATGTCGAATATCAATATTCTGGCCGTAGCCAAAACTCTCAAATAGCGCGGGGGTTGCCGGTATGAGCACCCGCAAGGAGTACGTCGGTGTGTGCCCGGAGGCTTCGCCTCCACCCTTCCGCTGCCGCTCGATACTTATTATGGCAGGCGGGACGGGCGGGCATATTTTTCCTGCGTTGGCGGTAGCCGATATCCTGCGTGGGCAAGGCTGGCAAGTCACCTGGCTGGGCGCACCGGACAGCATGGAAGCGGATCTGGTGCCCAAACATGGCTACGAGATGGCGATGGTGCGGTTTTCGGGACTGCGCGGCAAGGGCTTGCTGCGCAAGTTGATGCTGCCGCTGAATCTGGTAGTCGCGCTATGGCAAAGCGCCGTGGCGATATTCAGCCGCAGGCCGGACGTGGTGCTGGGTATGGGCGGCTATATTACTTTCCCGGGCGGGTTGATGTCGGTCTTGTTGCGTCGCCCGCTGGTGATACACGAACAGAATTCCGTCGCCGGACTGAGCAATAAAGTATTGGCGCGCGTCGCGACCCGTGTGCTGAGCGGCTTTCCCGATGTGTTGCCGAAGGCGGTATGGTGCGGGAATCCGGTACGCGGTGCAATCGCAGATCTGCCTGAGCCGCAACAGCGTTATGCCGGGCGCACGGGGCCGCTGAATGTACTGGTGGTAGGCGGCAGTCTGGGTGCAAAGGCAATCAATGAGGCGATGCCGCAGGCGCTCGCCGGTATGGCGGAAACGGACAGACCGCAGGTGTTGCACCAGACCGGCAAGCAACATTACGCCGCCGTACAGGATTTATACCGGCAGGCGGGTGTGCAAGCGGACATACGTCCCTTCATAGACGACATGGCGGCAAGTTATGCGCATGCAGACCTGGTGATTTGCCGTTCGGGCGCGCTGACCGTAGCCGAGCTGGCAGCAGCGGGGGTGGCGAGTCTGCTGATTCCCTTCCCGTATGCGGTGGACGACCATCAGACGCATAACGCACGTTTTCTGAGTGAACGCGGTGCGGCCGTGTTACTGCCGCAGACCGGGCTGGATGCGAAGCGTCTGGCGCAGCTGTTGCGCGAACTGGATAGGGAAAAATTGATGGCGATGGCACAACAGGCACGCGCGTTAAGTCGTGCCGATGCGGCCGAAGCCGTGGCCAATGTATGCAGGGAGTTAGCGGAATGAAACACAAAATCAAGCATATACATTTTATCGGCATAGGCGGATCGGGCATGAATGGCATCGCCGAGGTATTGCTCAATTTGGGCTTTCAGGTAAGCGGCTCGGATTTGGCAGAAAACGTGGCGACCAGGCGGCTCAGCGAGCTGGGTGCGACCGTGTCCATAGGTCACGCCGAGCAGAATCTGACCGACGCCGATGCAGTGGTGGTCTCCACCGCAGTAGGCCAGGATAATCCGGAAGTGCTGGCCGCGCGGGAACGCCATATTCCGGTCGTGCCGCGCGCGATGATGCTCGCGGAATTGATGCGCTTGCGCCAGGGTATCGCGGTGGCGGGTACGCATGGCAAGACCACGACGACATCGCTGACAGCCAGTGTGCTGGCTCGCGGCGGGTTCGATCCCACTTTTGTGATCGGTGGCAAGCTCAACAGCAGCGGTACCAACGCCAAGCTGGGTACAGGTGAATTCATCGTCGTGGAAGCGGATGAATCGGATGCTTCTTTCCTGTATCTGCAACCGATACTCGCGGTGGTGACCAATATCGATGCCGACCACATGGAGACATATGGCCATGATTTTGCGCGTCTCAAGCAGGCTTTCGTGGACTTTGTCGAACATCTGCCGTTCTATGGCCGCGCCATGCTGTGCATAGACGATGTCAACGTGCGCGAGATATTGCCGCGTATCACCAAACCGGTGACCACTTACGGCTTCAGTGAAGAAGCGCAAATTCGCGCGGTCGATGTACGTCCCCTGGGTGGGCAGATGCGCTTTACCGCGCAATGCCGTCAGAACGGCACGCCCAAGGACCTCGATATCACCCTGAATCTGGCCGGACGGCACAATGTGCTGAATGCACTGGCCGCGATTGCGATTGCGCTGGAGGTAGGTGTGGCGGATGAGGCCATTGTTGCCGCGCTGGCTGAATTTGAAGGCGTAGGCAGACGTTTGCAGCGTTATGGCGAAATAGCGCTACCAGCTGGCGGTACATTTACGCTGGTAGATGATTACGGTCACCATCCGGTCGAGATGGCGGCAACGTTGGAGGCGGTGCGCGGCGCGTTTCCCGGCAGGCGGCTGGTGCTGGCCTTTCAACCGCATCGCTATACGCGCACCCGCGATTTGTTCGAGGATTTCGTAAAGATACTCTGTGGCGTGGATGTGCTGGTATTGGCCGAGGTGTATGCCGCGGGCGAGATGCCGCTGGTCGCGGCAGACGGCCGCGCAATGATGCACGCGCTGCGCCTGGCGGGGCAGAGTGAAGCTGTTTTTGTGGAAGAAATTACCGATATGCCGCAGGCCATTCTGCAGTTGGTGCACGCTGGGGACGTGGTGCTGACGATGGGTGCGGGCACGATAGGCAATGTACCGGGCGCCGTCATGCAGACGGCACAGATATGAACATGAGCGAACCGACGCAGTTCAGCGCAACAGGGTTAAGAGGCGAATTGCGCTTCGATGAGCCCATGCGCAGACACACCAGTTGGCGTGCGGGCGGCGCGGCGCAGCGTGTTTATCAGGCAGCGGATATGGATGATTTGCAGCACTTTCTGCATAGTCTGCCTGTGGATGAGCCGCTGATTGCGCTGGGACTGGGCAGCAATCTGCTGGTGCGCGATGGCGGAGTGCGCGGGACGGTATTGCTGATGCATGGCGCATTGGGCGAGTTGAGCCTGCAGGAAGACGGCAGCATTTATGCGCAGGCGGGTGTGCCGGGCGCGAAGCTGGCTAGATTTGCCGCCCTCCACGGGTGTCGCGGCGCCGAGTTTTTTGCCGGAATTCCCGGAACAATGGGCGGCATGCTGGCGATGAATGCGGGCTGCTACGGCGGGGAAACCTGGCAACACGTAAGCAGGGTGCAAGTGGTGACGCGTAGGGGCGAACTGCTGGAGCGCACGCCGCAGGAATACGAGATCGGCTACCGGAGCGTGATATTACGCAGTAAGTGGAAAGTGGAAAGTGGAAAGCGGGAAAGCAGTGACTCCCCACTCCCTACTCTCCACTCTTTAGAAGAGTTTTTCGTCGGTGCCTGGTTGCGATTCGAGGCGGGTGACGGCGGGGTGGCGCGGCAGGAGATCAAGTCTTTGCTGTCCAGGCGCATCAGCAGCCAGCCGCTGAATCTGCCTAACGCAGGCTCGGTCTTTCGCAATCCGCCGGGAGATTTCGCAGCACGGCTGATAGAGCAGTGCGGCTTGAAGGGCAGGCAAATCGGCGGCGCACAAGTATCTGAAAAGCATGCAAATTTTATTGTAAATATCGGCGATGCCACGGCAGCCGATATTGAAAATCTGATTAACGAAGTGCGCGCAACCGTCGCCGCACAAACCGGGGTGGACTTGCACCCCGAAGTAAAAATTATGGGTGAGTACGCAAAACATGAATAAACAAATCCTCGATCCTCGCTCAAAACAACGAGCGCAAAGCGCGACTATGTTTTTAGGCGAAGACCCTCGCGGTCTTAACCCTTCACAATTCGGCAAAGTAGCAGTGCTATTTGGCGGGCGTTCCGCCGAGCGCGAAGTGTCGCTGAAAAGCGGTGCGGCTGTGTTGGCAGCGTTGCAGCGTAGCGGTGTGGATGCACAGGCATTCGACCCGGCCACGCGGAATTTGCAGGCGCTGGTGGATGAAGGGTTCAAGCGCGCTTTTATCGCGCTGCACGGACGTTTTGGCGAAGACGGCACGGTGCAGGGCGCGCTGGAGTTGCTGGGTATCCCATACACAGGCAGCGGGGTGTTGGCGTCGGCGCTGGGCATGGACAAGTGGCGCAGCAAGCTGGTCTGGCAGGCGGGAAATTTGCCTATCCCCGATTTTTTGATAATCGATGAGGAGTGCGACCGAGCTGAAGTGGTGCGGAAACTGGGTTTGCCTTTGTTCGTGAAGCCGGCCAATGAAGGTTCGAGTGTAGGCATCAGTAAAGTTAAATCCGAGGGCGAATTGCATAAGGCCTATCAGGATGCCGCCAAGCATGACAAGTTGGTGATAGCGGAAAGTTTTATAGGCGGTGGCGAATACACCGTGGCGATACTGGGCGATCAGGCGCTGCCGGTAATCAGGATCGTGCCTGCCAATGAGTTTTATGATTATGAAGCGAAATATTTGCGCGACGATACGCGCTATCTGTGCCCGAGCGGATTGAGTGCGGAGCGGGAAGAAGAGATGCAGCGGCTGGCAATACGGGCCTTCGCATTGATAGGCGGCCAGGGCTGGGGGCGCGTGGATTTTCTGATGAGTGAGTCCGGCAAGCCTTACGTGCTGGAAGCGAATACCTCGCCGGGTATGACCGATCACAGTCTGGTGCCGATGGCGGCGCGTCAGGCCGGGATAACTTTTGAACAGCTGGTGCTGCGCGTTCTGGGGTTGGCGCATGTGGGATAACGCGCCATTGTTGCGTGGCATTACAGCCGCACTGATATTTTTCAGTGTCGTGGCGGTGTTGTATGGAATGGTGCATTACGTGGTGCATCTGCCGCAATTGCTGCCGATACAGAGCGTGCGCCTGAGTGCGGCGCCAGAACGGGTAGTGGCAGAGGATGTGTTGAAGGTGGTGCGTCAGGAAGTGCAGGGCAATTTCTTTACGGTGGATATTGAACGGTTAAGACGGTCTCTGGAAACCGTACCCTGGGTACGTAAGGTCAGCATACGCCGTGAGTTTCCCGATCGGCTGGCAGTGCAGTTTGAAGAACATCAGCCATTGGCGCATTGGAATGAGGCGGCGCTGGTGAATCAACAGGGTGAGGTGTTTGTTGCGGAAACGGCACAGGAGTTGCCGGTATTTGCCGGGTATGAAGGCAGTTCGGCGGAAATGTCACAGCAATACCAGAAATTCAGCCAACAACTGGCGGGATTGAATTTGCAGCTGACGCAATTGGTATTGTCGCCTCGTCATGCCTGGCAGCTGCACTTGAGTAACGACATGGTGGTGGAGCTGGGACGGGATGCGATGCAGCAGCGGCTGGCCAGATTTGTGGCGATTTATCCCTACAGTCTGGGGGTGGCGCTGCAAGAAGGCACAGAGGCTGAGCGGGTGAAGTGGGTGGATATGCGCTATCGCAACGGGTTTGCAGTACGGATGCGACAGGGTAACGCATAGGTTTGATTGAGGCAGCGCGCACATGAAAAAACGGAAAATGGCAGTGGAGATCAAACGATGAGCAGAAATAAGGAAGCAAAAAATCTAGTGGTCGGCCTGGATATTGGCACGTCCAAGATTGTGGCCATCGTCGGAGAAGTCAGGCCGGATGGCAGGCTGGAAGTGATCGGCATGGGTATGCATGAATCATCCGGCATGAAAAAGGGCATGGTGGTCAACATCGAGGCGACCGTGGGTGCAATACAGCGTGCGCTTGAAGAAGCCGAGTTGATGGCGGATTGCAAAATCAGCGAGGTGTACACCGGCATTGCCGGTAGCCATATACGCAGCACGAATTCGCGCGGCATGGTGAAAATCAAGGAAAAGGAAGTCACTCAGGCCGATATCGACCGTGTGCTTGAAACAGCCAGTTCCATCAGCTTGCCGGGCGATCAGCAGATTCTGCATATTCTTGAGCAGGAATTTAGCATAGACGGACAGGATGGTATCAAGAAGCCGCTGGGCATGAGCGGGATGCGTCTGGATGTCGAAGTGCATATCGTCACCGGCGCGGTGGCGGCGGTGCAGAACATCATGAAGTGTATTCATCGTTGTGGTCTGGAAGTTAATGAGTTGATTCTGCAACCGCTGGCCTCCAGCCGTGCGGTGCTCGCGGACGACGAGATGGAATTGGGCGTGTGTTTGGTGGATATCGGCGGCGGCACGACGGATATCGCGGTGTTTACCGGCGGTTCGATACGTCACACCGCCGTGATTCCGATTGCCGGCGATCAGATCACTAACGACATCGCGATGGCGTTGCGCACGCCGACGCAGGATGCAGAGGATATCAAGATACGCCACGGTTGTGCCTTGCGCCAGTTGGCAGATGACGGTGTCATCGAAGTGCCGGGCGTGGGTGATCGCGGTCCGCGCATGTTGTCACGACAGACGTTGTCGGAAGTAATTGAACCGCGGGTGGAAGAGTTGTATTCGCTGGTGCAGGCGGAGTTGCGCCGCAGTGGCTTCGAGGATTTGTTGTCTTCGGGCATTGTGATTAGCGGGGGCAGTAGTGCGATGCAGGGCATGGTCGAACTGGGCGAAGAAATTTTTCATCTGCCGGTGAGATTGGGTATACCGAAGTATGTCGGCGGCTTGTCGGATGTGGTCAAAACGCCACGTATGGCGACGGGGGTGGGGTTGTTGTTGTATGGCCTGGAGTATCACAAGAACAATGAAGAAACGCGTAAGCAGTCGAATTCATTTGGGGATGTATTGGCAAGGATGAAGGCGTGGTTCCAGGGCAATTTCTAGTTTGGTAGCGGTTAATTTTATCAGTTTAATTTTTTCGTATTTTTAAGGAGGCGGCGATGTTTGAAATCATGGAAGTGCAATCTCAGGACGCAGTAATCAAGGTGATAGGCGTGGGTGGTTGTGGTGGCAATGCGGTAGATCACATGATAGAGCAGGGCGTGCAGGGCGTTGAGTTCATCGCCATCAACACCGATGCGCAGGCGCTGAACCGCAGTCGCGCGCGCACCCAGTTGCAAATCGGCGCCACAATTACCAAAGGCCTGGGCGCAGGTGCAAAACCCTCGGTTGGTAAGGCAGCCGCTGAAGAAGACCGCGAACGCATCAAGGAGATGATATCCGGAGCGAACATGGTGTTTATTACCGCTGGCATGGGTGGCGGTACCGGAACGGGTGCTGCGCCCATCGTCGCGCAAATCGCGCGTGAGATGGGAATTTTGACGGTAGCGGTGGTAACCAAGCCGTTTATATACGAAGGCAATCGCATGCGTCACGCCGCTGAAGGCATCAAGGCATTGCATGAGCATGTGGATTCGCTGATTATCGTGCCGAATGCCAAACTGATGGAAGTGCTGGGCAATGATGTCACCGTGCCGGAAGCCTTTAAAGCTGCCAACGGCGTGCTGCAGGGTGCGGTGGCGGGTATTGCCGAAGTCATCAATGTGCCCGGTCTGATCAACGTGGACTTTGCCGACGTCTGCACCGTCATGTCGGAAAATGGCATGGCCATGATGGGTTCCGCCGTGGCTTCCGGCCCTGATCGTGCAAGGGTCGCTGCCGAGCGTGCCATCGCCAGCCCGTTGCTGGAAGATGTGGATATGACCGGTGCGCGCGGTGTGCTGGTTAATATCACCTCGACCAGCTCCCTGAAAGTCAGGGAAATGGAAGAGGTAATGGCCTGCGTGCAGTTCGCCGCCGAAGAGGCGACAGTTATCCTGGGGTCGGTATTCGACGAAACGATGGGTGATGAATTGCGCGTGACTGTGGTCGCTACGGGTCTGGGTGCGCCGTTGAATCGTAAAATGGCCAAGCCGGAGATCGTCTATCAAAATCAGGATTATCAAAGAACCGGCACGCACGACCATCCGGTCAGCAATGTTAACTATGTGGAACTGGATACACCAACCATCATGCGCAGCGGGCGTCGTGCGGCAGTAGATGCAATGGAGAAATCAGGTGTGGATACCTATGACATTCCATCGTTCCTGCGCAAACAGGCAGACTGATCGCGAGGGCCGGTAGCTTGTGGCGCGGGCAGCATGCCGCCATGTTAGAATCGTTACATGAAACTTGCCCTTAAAACGCCGATGGTTAAGCAGCGCACCCTGAAAACTTCCGTCAGCGTGACGGGTGTCGGCTTGCATAGCGGCGAAAAAGTCACGCTGTCTTTGTGCCCGGCACCGGTAAACAGCGGTATCGTATTTCGCCGCGTGGATGTAAAGCCGGTGGAGGAAATTCAGGCGCGGGCGCATTGCGTGCATGACACACGCCTGTCCACTTGTATGGAGCAGAATGGGGTGCGCGTTGCCACCATCGAACATCTGATGTCTGCGCTGGCAGGATTGGGAATAGACAACGCCTTTGTCGAAATGGATGGCGCGGAAGTGCCTATCATGGATGGCAGTGCCGGCACGTTTATTTTTTTGCTGCAATCGGCGGGTATCGTCGAGCAATCAGCGGCTAAAAGATTTATCCGCATCAAAAAAACAGTTGAGGTTAAGCAGGGCGATAAGTGGGTCAGGTTTGAGCCCTATAACGGCTATAAACTGACCTTTACCATCAACTTCGCTCACCCTGTCTTTGCAAATTCCAAGCAGCATGTCATGGTCGATCTGGGCGAGCATTCCTATATTCGCGACATCAGTCGCGCACGCACATTCGGTTTCATGCAGGACGTCGAAAATATGCGTGCCCAGGGTCTGGCGCTGGGCGGCAGTCTGGATAATGCCATCGTCATGGATGAATACCGTGTGCTCAATGCTGACGGCTTGCGTTTTGAGGATGAATTCGTCAAACACAAAGTGCTGGATGCAATCGGTGACTTATATCTGCTGGGTCATGCCGTGATCGGTGCGTTTTCCGGATTCAAGTCGGGCCACGCGCTGAATAACGCCTTGCTGCGTGAACTGCTCGCCGATGAACAGGCGTGGGAGTTTGTCACGTTTGACAACGTGGCGGATGCGCCGGAATTTTTGCGCCTGCAATTGCAGACGGCATAACCTCTTGAATAGAGCGGACGGTTGCCTATGTTGATTCTGCGTCTGATCCTGGTTGTGGTCACGCTGATGCTGGTGGTCAGTGGCGGAATGTACGTCTTGACACGTAATCGGCGTTATCTGAAATTTGCCTGGCAAACAGTGCGCTTTACTGTGCTGTTGCTGGTGATGTTCGGCTTGCTGTTTGTGCTGGAGCGTTATGTGCTGGTCGCATGGCGCGTACTCCTCTGACGAAATTTCGTAATCTTATTTTGCCAATCAATTGATTACTACGATATTGCAATTAAACCCAAATAATCCATTAGCTTTGTCATTCCCGCGAAGGCGGGAATCCAGCAGGAAAAAGCGCCAGCGAAGCTGACAAAACGAGCTTGTAACCCATTACGGCGAGTTTCGAGGAACGGCCAAACCATGATGTTGACCCGCTTTGCGGGGGATTTTTCTATCATCTAGTTGTCTTATCAATGACGGGTTTTGTTCTAATGAACTATCCGGGTTAAATCGAAATGCGATATTTTTGACTTGCGACTTGCGACTTGCGACTAGCTCGTTTTCCGTGAAAATTTTTCCAGCGCCTGTTTGAGTGGGGTATCGCCCAGGATCAGGCTGAGTTCGTGCAACTGCTGTTGTGCTGTATGGGTCAGGATGCGCGGTTCATGTCGGGGCGGTGGGGTGGCGTAGGTGACTTGCACCTTGACTCTGATTACGCTAACCTCGCAACCCCTGTTTTGCAGCTTGGTGACAATATCCGGTGCAAGTTGGCGCAGTTTTGCGGCCAGCGTGCCGTTGGCCGTGGCAATGCTGAGTGTGCCGTGGCGTAGTCCCAGAACCTGGCTGAATTGTGCGAAATGCGGCGGCACAACATGGGAGAAATGTTGTTGTATCGCCGTCAGCGTTTGCACGGTGTCGAGTAAAGTGCGCAATTCCTGATTGTCGCTCATCAGATGCTTTAGGCGTTGGGGCACAGGGCTATGATCACATAAGAAAGATGAAGTATGGATATTATTCTAGTTTCTGATCGATGGGCAAAGTCGCGCAGTATTAATTTTGGCCTCAAGCAGGCTGTCTGGTTAATTTTGCTGCTGTTTGCGGGGGTGATTGCGGCGGCTATTGTCTTGCAGATGACATTGATGCGCTTTGCACCGGAAGGCCTGGGGCAGGTATCGCTGGTTCAGAGCGATGAGCAACAGGATCGAAGGGCTTACCAGCGTAGTAGTCTGGATACGCTGTCGGTAAAGTTGGGCGAAATCCAGGCGCGCGTGCAGCGCCTGGATGCATTGGGCGGGCGCCTGGTGAAGCTGACAGGTATGAAACCTGCGGAATTCCAGTTCGACCAGCCTCCTGCGCAGGGCGGGCCGTTGCTGCTTCTGAACAATCGGCAGATGACGGAAGCCGGTCTGGCAAAACAACTCGAATCCTTGACGCGGTTGGTCGATGACAGAGCCGATAAGCTGATGGCACTGGAGACGCTGCTGATGCAGAACCAGTTAAGCAAGGGATTGTTGCCCTCATCCACGCCGGTCAATGAAGGATTTTATACTTCCAATTTCGGCTGGCGCGTTGATCCCTTTACCGGCAAGACTGCCATGCATGAGGGTGTCGATTTCATGGCAGAGGCGGGTACGACCATACATGCTTCAGCTGGAGGAGTGGTAGTGTATGCGGATACCCATTCCCAGTATGGTAATATGATAGAGGTGGATCACGGCAATGATATCGTGACGCGTTATGCGCATGCATCGCGGCTATGGGTCAAGGTGGGGCAGGTCGTGCGGCGCGGTGACAAGATTGCCGAGGTTGGCAGTACCGGGCGTTCCACCGGAAATCATTTGCATTTTGAAGTTCGCTATAAGGGTATTGCACAGAATCCTGAGCGCTTCTTGAAAAACGCAGCCAGTTAGTCGATTAAATATTTGTAATTTATAAGGGCGAGTTGGTTTATAGCCACCTCGTCCTGTGGTTGAGAAAACAAAAAATATGATTTCAAAAGCGCTAAAAAATATTTTCGGTAGTCGTAATGATCGTTTGCTCAAGCAATACCGTGCAACAGTTAAGACGATTAACAGTTTTGAGGCAGATATCGCCAGGCTCAGCGACGAGCAGTTGCGCGAAAAAACCGAGCTGTTTAAGCAACGTCTTGCCAAGGGTGAAACGCTGGAAGCATTATTGCCCGAGGCGTTTGCTGTCGTTCGCGAGGCCAGTGTCCGCGTGCTGGGGATGCGTCACTATGATGTGCAGCTAATAGGCGGGATGGTGCTGCACTACGGCAAGATTGCAGAAATGCGTACTGGCGAGGGTAAAACCCTGATGGCCACCTTGCCGGTTTATCTGAATGCGATTAGCGGACTCGGCGTGCATGTGGTCACGGTCAACGATTACCTCGCGGCCCGCGATGCCGGTTGGATGGGCAGGCTCTACAAGTTTCTGGGTATGTCTATCGGCGTAATTGTGTCGCAGATGCCCTCTGAAGAGAAACAGGCTGCCTATGCGGCAGACATTGTTTACGGCACAAATAATGAATTTGGTTTCGATTATCTGCGCGACAATATGGCGAGCCAGATTGGTGAACGCTTTCAGCGCAAATTAAATTACGCCATTGTGGACGAAGTGGATTCCATCCTGATTGATGAGGCGCGTACGCCTTTGATCATCTCCGGGCAGGCCGAAGGCGATGCCAATGTCTATGTGAGAATCAACGAATTGGTGCAGAAATTGGTGCGTCAAACCGAAGAAGATGGCGCGGGCGATTTCTCCGTGGACGAGAAAAACCATCAGATATTACTGACCGAAATCGGTCACGAACATGCTGAAGATATTCTGACCGAAGCAGGGTTGTTGCCGCAAAATGGCAGCTTGTACGACGCCGCGAATATTTCACTGATACACCATGTCTATGCCGCATTGCGGGCACATTCCCTGTATCACAGAGACCAGAATTATGTGGTGCAGGACGGCGAAGTGGTTATTGTGGACGAGCATACCGGCCGCCTGATGTCCGGGCGACGCTGGTCGGACGGCTTGCATCAGGCCGTCGAAGCGAAAGAAGGTGTGGAGATCAAGAAGGAAAATCAGACACTGGCCTCGATTACCTTCCAGAATTTTTTCCGCATGTACAGCAAGCTGGCCGGCATGACGGGAACGGCTGATACCGAAGCCTACGAATTCCAGCAAATCTATAATCTGGAAACGGTCATCATTCCACCCAACCGTCCGACGATCCGTAATGACATGATGGACAAGGTCTATCTTACCGCGATGGAAAAATATCGTGCGGTGATTGCCGATGTCCAGGATTGCCACGAGCGCGGCCAGCCGGTGCTGGTGGGGACGACTTCTATCGAAAATTCGGAACTACTGTCCCATCTGATGGATGAAGCCAAGCTGCCGCATCAGGTGCTCAACGCCAAACAACATGCGCGCGAGGCGGAAATTATCGCCCAAGCAGGACAATCCGGTATGGTTACCATCGCCACCAACATGGCAGGTCGCGGTACGGATATTGTGCTGGGCGGCAGTATCGAGAAGCAAATCGAACTGGTGCGTGCTGACGAAAATCTGGATGATGGCGCACGCGATGCGCGCATCGCGCAACTGAAAGACGAGTGGAAGATATTGCATGAGCAAGTGCTGAAAAGCGGCGGCCTGCACATTATTGGCACTGAACGCCATGAGTCGCGACGCGTGGATAACCAATTGCGTGGTCGTTCCGGTCGTCAGGGCGACCCGGGATCGAGCCGTTTTTATCTGTCGCTGGAAGACCCGCTGTTGCGTATTTTTGCCTCGGATCGCGTGGCTGCGATCATGAACAAGTTCAAGATGCCGGAGGGTGAGGCGATAGAACACACCTGGGTGACGCGTGCTATCGAAAATGCGCAGCGCAAGGTAGAGGCGCGCAACTTTGATATGCGCAAACAGATTCTGGAATACGACGACGTAGCAAATGATCAGCGCAAGGTCATCTACCAGCAACGCACCGAGTTGCTGGAAAGCGACGATATATCCGAAACCGTTCAGGCGATGCGCGACAGTGTTCTGGACGACACTGTCAGCCTGTATATCACGCCGCATAGCATGGAAGAGCAATGGGATATTCCGGGTCTTGAAAAAGCACTGGCGGCAGATTACCTGCTGGAATTGCCGTTGGCGCAGTGGCTGGAAGAAGATAAACAGTTTAATGAAGAGAGTTTGCGTGTACGCGTATCCGAATATGCACGGGATGCGTATCAGGCCAAGGTGGGCGCGGTAGGGGCTGAAATAATGCATCACTACGAGCGTGCCATCATGCTGCAAAGCGTCGACGTACACTGGCGCGAGCATCTGTCTGCGCTTGACCACCTGCGTCAGGGTATTCATTTACGCGGCTATGCGCAGAAGAATCCCAAGCAGGAATACAAACGCGAGGCTTTCGAATTGTTTTCGACCATGCTGGACGTAATCAAACGCGAAGTCACGCAGGTGCTGATGACGGTTCAGGTGCGCAGCGAAGCGGAAGTTGATTCGGTAGAAACGGCACCGGCCGCAGAAAATGTACAGTATCATCACGCCAATTATGAAGAGGCGCTGTCCGGTGAAAGCCGCTCAGAGGGTGAGGAAGCTCATCCGTTTGTGCGCGACGGCAAGAAGATCGGGCGCAATGATGTTTGCCCATGTGGTTCGGGTAAGAAATACAAGCAGTGCCATGGAAAATTAAGCTGAGATAAAAGGAGAAGGCAATGTCATTAGTGATTGATACGCTGCGCACCTCACCGGTGACCGAGGAGTTGAGCGACGCTGAAGTGGAAATTCTGGCTGAATTGTTTCAGGTTCAGGAATACAAAGCAGGTGATGTCATTGTTAAGCCGGGTGATGAGCAACCCGATAATTTATACATCCTTGCGCATGGCGATATTGAAGTGAAAATCGAAAGCGGTAATGAGGAAACCACTGTCCATGTGCTCAAGCCGGGTGATTTGGCGGGCATGATCACCTTCGCGGGCGGGGCGGCAACACAAATCAGCGCGACACTTTATGCGGTGGGCCCAACCAAAGTCCTGACCATGGGGCGAGCCCGCTTTGAAACACTGCTCAACTCGCATCCCAAGCTGGTGTACCGTGTCATGCGCGGTATTATCCGCAATATGCACGGCATCGTGCGGCGCGTGAATATAGAATCAGCAGAATTGACCAATTACATATATAAGAGCGGCGGCCGTTACTAGCCAGGAGAGAGTTTGATGCCGGTAAATCTTAACCCGCCCGTGGCGGCACAACTGCTGCCCGTTGCGGGTGTTTTTTTGGGTATTGCGCAAGCCAATATCAAGCGTGAAAACCGCAAGGATTTACTGGTCATCCAGTTGTGTGACGGTGCGCGGGTCGCCGGTGTATTCACCAAAAATCGTTTTTGCGCCGCCCCGGTGATCGTCGCCAAGGCGCATCTGGCGCAAGACGACGGCATACGTGCGCTGGTGGTCAACACCGGCAACGCCAATGCCGGAACAGGCGAGCAGGGCTTGCAGGATGCGCGTGATACCTGCGCGGCACTGGCTGGTCTGCTGGCTTGCAAGACTACGCAGATATTGCCCTTCTCCACGGGCGTGATCATGGAGCCGCTGCCTGTGGGAAAAATCGCCGCAGGCCTGCCCGCTGCCGTGACCAACATGGCTGCGGATAACTGGTTCGATGCCGCAGAGGCGATCATGACCACCGACATCGTTGCCAAGGCGATTTCAAAACAGCTCGTCATCGATGGCATCACCCTCACCATTACCGGTATCGCCAAAGGTTCCGGCATGATCCATCCGAACATGGCGACCATGCTGGGTTATATCGCCACTGATGCGGGTATCGCCCAGCCGTTATTGCAGTCATTGGTGCGCGAGGCTGCGAACCGTTCATTCAACTGCATTACCGTGGACGGCGATACCTCCACCAACGACGCGCTGATGCTGATAGCCACCGGAAAATCCGCGCTGCCAGAAGTCACGTCGTCTGAAAGCGATGCTTATAACGCCTTGCTGGAAGCGATTACTGAAGTGGCGATCTATCTGGCACAGGCTATCGTGCGTGACGGCGAAGGTGCGACCAAATTCATCACAGTCCAGGTTGAGTCCGGTCGTGATGAGGATGAGTGCAAAAAAATTGCTTATGCCATCGCGCATTCGCCACTGGTCAAAACGGCGTTTTTTGCCTCTGATCCCAACCTCGGACGCATCCTCGCCGCGATTGGCTATGCAGGCGTTGACGACCTGAATGTGGATGTGTTGCAGCTCTACCTGGATGACGTGCTGGTTGCCGAGAACGGCGGCCGCGCGGCCAGTTACCAGGAAGCAGACGGCCAGCGCGTGATGCAGCAGTCCGACATTACCATCCGCGTGGTACTGAATCGCGGCGCGGTGAATGCCACGCTGTGGACCTGCGATTTTTCTTACGACTACGTCAAGATCAACGCCAGCTACCGCAGCTAAATATTTTCCTCATACG
Source organism: Gallionella sp. (assembly GCA_030652475.1). Classification (GTDB taxonomy): domain Bacteria; phylum Pseudomonadota; class Gammaproteobacteria; order Burkholderiales; family Gallionellaceae; genus Gallionella. Next base: position 90,344 of record JAUSAO010000105.1, read on the forward strand.
GAGTCGCGGATAACCAGACACTTGGCAACCGTCTTCTGGCTGCTTAGGGATTTGGAAAATACTAAAATACCACTTATAATATTTGCATACTGCAAAAACGGAGGTGCTGCGTATGAAGACAACGACCTTGGCACAAAATGGTGTGTCGGTGGAAATGGTGGGCTTGATTTCGCATTTGGTTGA
>JAUSAO010000109.1 GCA_030652475.1 Gallionella sp.
CACTCAAACCCATCCCCACCCTAGCCCTCCCCTTGAAAGGGAGGGAACAAAACAAGTGCAACCAAAGTCGTGACGACCGTATCACACGGTCAAACCTTACTTAGTCCCCCGGCAAAGCCGGGGGTTTACCTCACTTAATTAATGAAGCGCCTGATTAACCTTGGCCAATTCCGCTTCGTCCAGTGATCCCACGGCGGCTTTCAGATGCAGCTGACTTAACAGGTAGGTGTACTCGGCCTGAAATAAGTCGCGTCGGGTTGAGTAAAGTTGTTGTTGAGCATTCAGCACGTCCAGATTAGTTCGAACGCCCACTTCCTGTCCCAGCTTGCTGTCTTCCAGCACACTTTCGCTGGACGTGAGCGCTTGCTGCAACGCCTTCACCTGAGCGATGCCGCTCACCACGCCGAGATAAGCCTGACAGGTTTACAAGGCGACGTTACGACGGACATTTTCCAGCTCCTGACGTGCGCGCTCACTGTTAGCTGTCTCTTGCGCCACTTAAAATACGAACCGCTTGGCTTGTTGCGCATTTTGCAATGGCGCCACGCTGGTTTCCATGATGTTGACGACTTCATACGTGTCAGGCGCAACACGCGTGATCAGTTTCGCCTCCATCACCGGCGCGTCACCGACAATCGCAAACAATCGTCCGCCAATATTCAGGCTATTTTGAAAAGCTTCCGGCAACACGGGCGTAGAACCCGCCAGCACGATGACATCGTAACTTGTGCCCTCGCCCCAGCCGCGTGACGCATCGCCTACTTCCAGAGTAATATTTTCGCGATGCAAGGGTTGCAGGTGCGCTTTAGCCATTTCGCTCAGTTCCGGCACGATTTCGACTGAGGTGACGTGGCCCGCCAGTGCTGAGAGCAAGGCGGTCAGATAGCCGCTGCCCGTTCCAACTTCCAGCACCTGGTCATTGTGGCCTATATGCAACTCCTGCAGCACACGCGCCTCCAGCTTGGGCTGCCACATGGATACGCCAAAGCCCAGCGGGATTTCCATATCCATAAAAGCCATTGCTCTTTTGCCTTCAGGCACAAAATATTCGCGTCTAACGTGATGAAGCAACTCCAGAATTCGCGCCTCCAATACGTCACATGGGCGAATTTGCTGCTCTATCATATTAAAGCGCGCCTGTTCCAGGTTCTGCATTTTTGATCTCCATCCCAGTGTGTATAAGTTTTATTTTCGGCAGTATAACAACACACCCCATCAGGCTCAACACAACTACATACAGCCACAAGCAGAAAGTTTGCTTTTCCCCTACTTTTCCAGTACCTTGCGCAACTCGCTAGGGGTCTGCCGCATGGCAGTGAGATACACCCTTTGAACCTGTACGGGTAATGCCGTCGTAGGGAAGCATTTGACGATGCTTCTTGATTTTTTAGGAGCAACACATGAACGCCAACACTAAATTTACCGCTGATGCCGCGCACGTCGATGCCGCCGCCATCAAGCCCTTACCCAATTCACGCAAAGTCTACGTTCAGGGCAGCCGCCCTGACATCCTCGTACCCATGCGCGAAATTTCCCAGGCCGACACGCCGGACGGCATGGGCGCGGAAGTAAATGCCCCTATTTATGTTTACGACTGTTCCGGCCCGTATACCGATCCCGCCGTAAAGATCGATATTCGCTCAGGACTCGCCGCGATGCGTGAAAACTGGATCGTCGAACGCGACGATACCGAAGTCTTGCCCAAGCTTACTTCCGACTACGGCCAGCAACGTCTGGACGACCCCGAGCTCGCCGAAATGCGCTTCAACCTGAGCCGCGCACCACGCCGCGCCAAGCCGGGTAAAAATGTCACGCAAATGCACTATGCGCGTCAGGGCATCGTCACACCGGAAATGGAATACATCGCCATCAGAGAGAATCAAAAGGTCGATGGCATGAACGAGATGATGCTCCGTCAGCATCCCGGCGAAAACTTCGGCATGTCCATGCCGAAAAAGATCACCCCTGAATTCGTGCGCGATGAAGTCGCCGCCGGTCGCGCCGTGATCACCGCCAACATCAATCACCCGGAAATCGAGCCGATGATTATCGGACGCAAATTTCTGGTGAAGATCAACGCCAACATCGGCAACTCCGCGCTGGGTTCTAGCATACAGGAAGAAGTCGAGAAGATGACCTGGGCGATCCGCTGGGGCGGCGACACCGTGATGGATCTGTCCACCGGCAAGCACATCCACGAGACACGCGAATGGATCATGCGCAATTCTCCCGTGCCGATCGGCACCGTGCCTATCTATCAGGCGCTGGAAAAGGTCAACGGCAAGGCCGAAGACCTGACCTGGGAAATCTTCCGCGACACGCTGATCGAACAGGCCGAGCAAGGCGTGGATTACTTCACCATCCATGCGGGCGTGCTGCTGCGCTATGTGCCGATGACCGCGAACCGCATGACCGGCATCGTCTCGCGCGGCGGCTCCATCATGGCCAAATGGTGTCTGGCGCATCACAAGGAAAGCTTCCTCTACACCCATTTCGAAGACATCTGCGAGATCATGAAGGCCTATGACGTGACTTTCTCGCTCGGCGATGGTCTGCGCCCCGGCTCGATCTACGATGCCAATGACGAAGCACAGCTGTGCGAACTGAAGACGCTGGGTGAACTCACCCAGGTCGCGTGGAAGCACGACGTACAGGTGATGATTGAAGGCCCGGGCCATGTGCCTATGCACATGATCAAGGAAAACATGGATTTGCAGGCGAAGTGGTGCCAGGACGCGCCGTTCTATACCTTAGGCCCGCTGACCATGGACATCGCCCCGGGTTATGACCACATCACCAGCGCCATCGGCGCGGCGATGATAGGCTGGTTTGGCACGGCGATGCTGTGCTACGTCACGCCCAAGGAACATCTGGGCTTGCCGAACAAGGCGGATGTGAAAGAAGGCATCATCACTTACAAGATTGCCGCGCACGCAGCCGATCTGGCCAAAGGGCATCCCGGCGCGCAGGTTCGCGACAATGCATTGTCCAAGGCACGCTTCGAATTCCGCTGGGACGATCAATTCAATCTGGGACTCGACCCGGATCGCGCGCGCGAATTTCACGATGAAACCCTGCCCAAGGAGTCTGCCAAGGTTGCGCACTTCTGCTCGATGTGCGGCCCGCATTTCTGCTCGATGAAAATCTCTCAGGACGTGCGCGACTTTGCCGCCAAGGAAGGCATAGCCGAAGCCGAAGCGCTGAACAAGGGCATGGAGTTGAAATCCATAGAGTTTGTCACCAAAGGCAGCCAGCTCTACAGCAAGTCCTGATCCATGCAGCTCATTCAACCGTTCGTGGTGAGCCTGTCGAACCACCAGCTACTCATGCAAAGCCCTTCGACAAGCTCAGGGCGAACGGATGCTTGCTAATTCTGTGACTGCAGAAAGCCCGTGCATCGGTCACTGCACCACGGTGCTGGGCGATGAGGTGTGCCGCAGTTGTCTGCGCACCTTCGAGGAGATCACACGCTGGATCGAAATGAACGATGAAGAGCGCTGCGCGGTAAATCGGCGCATCGCAAAGTTGGTGGTGGGCAATGAGTGCCCACCCTACGATCATTAACCCCACGGAAAATATAATGGACATTATTCTTTTACTCAAGGCAGCCACCCTTGGCGTGGTCGAAGGGCTGACCGAATTTTTGCCGATCTCATCCACCGGTCATTTGATACTGGTCGGCGACTTGCTGGATTTCAACGACGCACGCGGCAAGGTGTTCGAAATTGTCATCCAGTTCGCCGCGATTCTGGCAGTTTGCTGGGAATACCGCGCCAAGCTGGCTCAGGTAACGTCCGGCCTGATGCAAAAACAGGAAGCCGCACAACGCTTCACCTTCAACCTGTTCATCGCTTTCCTGCCGCTGGCGATACTCGGCCTGTTATTCGGCAAAGCCATCAAGGAACACTTGTTCGCGCCTGTTCCGGTTGCGCTGGCGTTCATCATCGGCGGCTTTATCATCCTCTGGGCAGAAAAGCGCACCCATACGGTCTCCATAGAAAGCGTGGACGACATGCACTGGAAAGACGCCTTAAAGATGGGGCTGGCACAGGCGCTGGCGCTGATTCCCGGCACGTCGCGTTCAGGCTCGACCATCATAGGCGGACTGTTCTTCGGCCTGTCCCGCAAGGCGGCAACCGAATTTTCATTCTTCCTCGCCATCCCGACACTGACGGCGGCAACCCTCTATGAAGTGGTGAAATACCGTGATCAGTTTCATGCTGACGATCTGGGCATTTTCCTGGTTGGCTCCATCACTTCATTCATCAGCGCCTTCATCGCGGTGCGCGGTCTGTTGCGCTACATCAGTCGCCACGACTTCACGATTTTCGCCTGGTATCGCATCGCCTTCGGCCTGATCGTGCTGGCTACCTCCTACACCGGACTGGTCAGCTGGTCGGCAGCGTAATCGCATGGCCGTAAAAAAGCCGCCGGGGTAAGCGGCGGCTTTGGTTTGCGCTACACCATCAGAATTTCATTGTCATGCCCGCATAGAGCGAGCGACCCATACCCGGAACCGCGTAACCATATGACCAGCCACCTGTTGGAGGCATGGTCAGACCCTGCCCCACGTACGCGCCGCCCAGTGGATCGCCATAGAATTTGTCCAGGGCATTTTCGATGCCTACATCGAAGCGGAATTGCTTCCATTCATAGCTGCTGCGCAGGTTAAGCAATCCGTAGCCACCCGTTCTAAGTTCATTGCGAACTTGCGATACTTGCGTCTTGGCATCGACCAACTTTACTTCGGCGGTGTTGGTCCATCCGGCGAGGCGCTGAATCACGGAGAGCTTCGCATTCAGCGGCATGATGTTGTAGAGATTGTCGCCGGTAGTCTCGTTCTTGCCGTCAACATAACTGACCACGCCTGTTGCGTTGAAACTGCCATAACCACCGGATTCCACCAAGGGCATGTGTCCGGAAATATCCATCCCGTAAAGACGCGCACGCTGGTTGGCGAACTGGAGGAAGACGAACCCGTTTGTCCTGGTCACATTTGCGGCGGTACACACCGTGGATCCGGCAGAGCAGCGCTGGACATCGATATAGTCCTGCACCTGAGTGTAATACGGCGTCACCTTCACACCCCACTGTTCCTGTGCATCATGCCAGTCGCCAGTTGCACTCAGGGTGTGCGCTATTTCCGGTTTTAAATTCAGGTTGCCGACATAGCCGTTGCCGTCACCTGCCATGTTGATCATGTTCATAGCCATGCCGCCCTTCGACCAGGTGTAACGCTCATAGAGGTTGGGCGAACGGGTTTTCTGGGCAAAGCCGAACTCGTAGGTCTGCGTGGACGAAGGCGTGAAGCGTGCCAGCGCGGTCATATCCCAATTGTGGTCAGTCTTCTTGCGGTTGGCGGCATTGAAGGCAGCCACGTCGGCCGCATAGGTGGCACCCGTGTTGTAACCCTGTACCGTACCGGTGTTCATATCAACCGTTTCGTGACGTACACCGAATTGCGACAGCCATTGCGGGTTCCATTGAGCCTCCCATTCACCGAAGAGAGCCAGTCGGTCGCGCTGACCATTATTGATGTTCCAGAATGTAAGCGGTGACATGCCGCCATTGCCGGACGGTTCCCACCAGTCATTCAGGCGGTACTGCTGCACCTCGCCCCCTACCCGAAGCAGGTCGCGTTCCGACATAAGAATATCCGCTTTGGCGACCACGCCGCTGTTGTTGCCATCGGTGTCCATCGGCATGCCCGGAGCAGCTATCGTTTGACCGGGGCCCATGTACCAGAAGACCTTATCTTCGAGGAAGTTCATCTTGTGCCGTGTATGTTCATTATAGGCACGGGCTTCCAGCGCACCCCAGTCGTATCGTCCGTTGTAGCGCAAATTAAATTGTTCGCTCTTGTTGCCAGTCATGTCCATGCGCTGGTTGGGGTAACCCTGGTAGGGAATATCCTGTTCGCCGTACTTGAATTCAAACTGATGGTTTTCGTGGCGCAGCGCGAACCCCAGGGATTGATTTGTCGATTTATACATGGATGATCCGACCTCATTGCCAGACAGCCATTTTGTCGAATTTATAAGTGACTGACCTGCATCTGTAAAAGCCAGACCGGCCGGTTTGAAATCGGCTCCCGCCGTGTAATTGTCGGCCTTGGCGGTGGAACCGCTGTACGTCATGCTTAATTGTTCGCCCGCAATCGTGGCTGAAAGATTACCGCCTTGTGCATTGCCGTTGCTGCGATAAAAAGCACCCGCCTCACCTTTGAGCAGCGTCCCCTGCCCCGCAGCGGCAAATTCCGGCGCAGTGGAATTCACCTGTATCGTGCCGCCGATACTGTCGCCGCCCACGCTGACCGGCGTGATGCCGGCATACACTTGAAGGCTGCCGACGCTGGACGGATCAATATAGGAAAGTGCGGGGTTCATGTGGTTACCGCAGGCAGAAATCAGATCCATGCCATCTACCTTGATGCGCAGGCGATCATCCGCCATACCATGAATGACGGGCAGACTGGAAACGCCACCGGCGCCGTAAAGGCTGACGCCCGGCTGACCGTCGAGCAGTTTTGCCGTATCGCTGGTAGAAGCGCGCAAACGGATTAGGTCCGTGCCGCCGAGCGCCGAATCACTCAAAGCCGGCAGCGGCTGGATTTTTTTCCCGGTCACCTCGACATCAGGCAAGGTAGCTTCGCTTGCCTCAGCCGCAAACACGCCAGGCGCAAAGGCTAACGCGATACAAATGGATATACGCTTGAGCTGCATTATTTCGACTCCTCTTGAAAATGTGCCCAGATTGTCTCCGAATGCCTGCGCCATGAGAATGCGTCATATTGTCGCACCCTCGCACTGACAGGCTCGCGACCCGGCTTTTCCTGTTTCGCAACGACTCACGGCACAATAGGAAAACACGTGGGGATACGTAGCGCTGCGCGACTGTCACGTTAATGTCATAATTGCGTCACATAATCACTTACACGGAGATATACAACATGGCAAGAATCGTTCAATGCGTAAAACTGGGTCGTGAAGCCGAAGGACTGGATCGCCCGACCTACCCTGGCCCACTGGGCCAGCGGATTTTTGACAATGTGTCCAAAGAAGCCTGGCAAGGCTGGATCAAATTCCAGACCATGCTGGTAAACGAGAATCGCCTCAATCTGGCCGATGCGGCAGCGCGCAAGTATCTGTCCACACAGATGGAAAGCTATTTCTTCGGTGAGGGTACGCAAATGCCGGAAGGTTACGTGCCGCCAAAAAGTTAAGGTGCAGCCTCTTGTCTAACAAATTCGCAGCGCAGCAATTTCTCAATCGTGAACTCGGCCAACTCGAGTTCAACCGCCGCGTGCTGTCCCAGGCCGAAGATGCCAGCATCCCGTTACTGGAGCGATTGAAGTACCTGTGCATCGTCAGCAGCAATCTTGATGAATTTTTCGAGATCCGCGTGGCCGGTTTGATGGAACAAATCAAGCTGGGCGGCATCGCCACTGCTGCGGATGGCATGACCGCCACACAAACGCTCAGACTGGTGCGCGAACAGGCGCACCAACTGATCAAGCACCAGTATCAGTTATTCAACACCGACATCACGCCTGCGCTGGCCGCGAATGGCATCAAATTCCTGCGTCGCACACACTGGAATGAGGCACAACAAGCCTGGGTCAAGGATTTTTTCTTTCGTGAGGTCATGCCGGTATTGACGCCCATCGGCCTCGACCCGGTACATCCTTTCCCGCGCGTGCTCAACAAAAGCCTGAATTTTGCCGTGGAGCTGCAAGGCAAGGATGCTTTCGGGCGCAACTCCACACGCGCCATCGTGCAGGCACCGCGCGTATTGCCGCGCACCATCGCGATGCCGCCCGAAATCAGCGGCTGCGCACATGGTTTCGTGTTTCTTTCCTCGATTTTGCATGCCCACGTCGATGAACTGTTCAGCGGCATGGAAGTGCTGGGCTGCTTCCAGTTTCGTGTGACACGCAACAGCAATTTGTTCGTGGACGAAGAAGAAGTCAAAAACCTGCGCCTCAGCTTGCAGGGTGAATTGCCGCAGCGCCATTTCGGCGATGCAGTGCGTCTGGAGATCGCCGACAATTGCTCACCGCAGATCGAAGCCTTGTTGCTCAAGGAATTCAAGCTGACCCCTGCCGACCTGTATCGTGTGCATGGGCCGGTCAATCTGGTGCGCCTGATGGAAATTCCGGGCATGGTGGAACGCGACGATCTCAAGTTTCCCGCCTTTGTGCCTGGCGTACCCGGCGTGTTGCAGAAAAAGGGCGCGGACATGTTCAAGGTGATCCGCAAGAGCGATGTGTTGCTGCATCACCCTTATCAATCCTTTAAACCGGTAATCGATTTCATCCAGCAGGCCGCCAGCGACCCTGCCGTGGTGGCGATCAAGCAGACCGTGTATCGCACCGGGGCAGATTCCGCGTTGATGGAAGCGTTAATCGCTGCAGCGCAACGCGGCAAGGAAGTCACCGTGGTAGTGGAACTGCTTGCCCGGTTCGACGAAGAAGCCAACATCAACTGGGCAAACCGTCTGGAAGAGGTGGGCGCGCATGTAGTATATGGCGTGGTGGGACACAAAACCCACGCCAAGATGCTGATGGTGGTGCGCCGCGAAAACGGAAAACTCCACCGCTATGTGCATCTGGGTACAGGAAACTACCATCCCCGCACCGCACGGCTGTACACCGACTTCGGCCTGTTCACCAGCAATGAGGCGATCTGCGCCGATGCCAACGAAGTGTTCAGCCAGCTCACCAGCCTGGGCAAAGCGCGCGAACTCAATCATCTGTGGCAATCGCCGTTCTCGCTGCACACCGAAGTATTGCGTGCAATACAAAATGAAACCCGACTCGCCAGGGAAGGTAAACGCGCGCATATCATCGCCAAGATGAACGCACTGCTGGAACCGGAAACCATCGCGGCATTGTACGAAGCATCGCAGGCCGGGGTAAAGGTAGATTTGATCGTACGCGGTGTATGCGCGCTACGCCCCGGCGTCGCCGGTCTTTCCGAGAATATCCGTGTGCGATCCATCATCGGACGTTTTCTGGAGCACACGCGCATCTTCTATTTCCGCAATGATTTACAGCATGACGTGTATCTGGCCTCGGCGGACTGGATGGACAGAAACTTCTTCCGGCGTATCGAAGTTTGCTTCCCCGTGCTCGACAAAAAGCTCAAGAAGCGCGTGATTGATGAAGGATTGAAAATATACTTGCAGGACAATAGCCAGGCGTGGGATATGGATAGCGAGGGACAATATCGCCACAAACAGCTCCGCCGTGCCGCACGGAAATGCGCGCAAAGCGAGCTGCTCAGGCAACTCGCCAGCCCATCGGTCAAAATATCAACTTAATGTTTGTTCGGACGTCCGGTCTTGATTTTATCCAGACCGTTTAAGGTATTCAACATTTTCGCTTCAGCCATTGCACTCAACGCCTGCAAACCAGCGCGCAGCACTTCGCTTTTCTTCACCGGCAATCCGGCTTTCAGGCACAGCTCTTTAATCTCGGCGATTTTCTGATATTCGCTCTGTGGCATGGTAAAACTGTCACGCACCACCTTTAATTTCGGTTTTTTTACTACCTTAGCTTCTTTGGCTAATTTTGGCTCTTTCGCCACTTTAGTTTCTTTGGCGGCTTCGACCGGAGCGGAGATAGCTTTCTTCACGACGGGCTTGGGGACTGCTACAGCGGCCGATTTTCTCAACGGCTTGGCGGCGATTGCAACTTGGGGTGCGACAACTTCTTCAACTTTGTCCAACTTTTTGGTTTTCATGTCTGTCTCCTTGGAATAGAATGCTGCAAACAGTATATACAGTATATTTCGACAAATAAAACGTAATATTTGGAGGTCATGATGGATCTGATTTTATGGCGTCATGCCGAAGCTGAAGACGGCCCGCCCGATTTTACGCGCAAACTGACCGAAAAGGGTCGCAAACAGGCCGATAAAATGGCGGTTTTCCTACGCCAGCATTTACCCGCCAATACACGCATTCTGGTCAGTCCGGCGACCCGCACACAACAAACGGCAGCGGCACTGAGCGCCGATTTCACCCTTGCTCCCACTATCGCACCCGGCGCATCCGTGCATGCCGTACTGCAAGCGGTGCGCTGGCCAAACGCCGGGGGGGCCGTGCTGGTGGTCGGACACCAGCCGACGCTGGGCGCAGTCGCTGCACAGTTGCTGTGCTGTGAGCACGAATCCTTGCGCATCAAGAAAAGCGGGCTATGGTGGCTGAGCCGCCCTGAAGGCTCGTCTGAAACCAGCTTGCGTCTGGCAATCACCCCTGATTTTTTATAGGGCAATTACACAACATCCGGGAGGCCACCATGTTTGAATCCGCTGAACTCGGTCACACGATAGACAAGCACACTTACGACAAGGAAGTGCCGCCATTGCGCGTAGCCCTGCTGGATGCCCAGATGGATCTGGCCAAGCTGGCAAAATTTCCAGTCATTATTCTGGTTGGTGGCGTAGATGGGGCAGGACGAGGCGAGACCGTCAATCTGCTCAACGAATGGATGGATCCGCGATTTTTGCAGACCCATGGCATGGGCGATCCATCGGATGAAGAGCTGGATCGACCGATGATGTGGCGTTTCTGGCGCGAACTGCCGCAAAAAGGCCGAACCGGCATATTCCTGGGTTCCTGGTACACCTGGCCGATTATCAACCGGGTACAGGGCCACATAAAGACAGCCGATCTGGACCAGAGCCTGGAGCGCGCCAAACGTCTGGAAAAAATGCTGACCGATGAAGGCGCGCTGATACTCAAATTCTGGATGCATCTGTCCCGTGACAAACAGGAAAAACGCCTCAAACTGCTCGAAAAAGACCCGAAGACTCGCTGGCGCGTCACTAAACGCGACTGGGAGCATTTCAATATGTACGACAAATTTGTTGCTGTCAGCGAAAGTGTCATCCGCCACACCAGCACGGCCGAAGCACCCTGGACCATCGTCGAAGGTTACGATCCGTATTACCGCAGCCTGACCGTGGGCAAGGTTATTCTGGATGCGATGCGCAAACGCCTTGATGAGGCCGACACGAAAAAACCTGAAGTTTCCGCACCCCCGCCACTGCCTTCCATCGATCAGTTGAATATACTGAAAACGCTGGATCTCGGACAGAAAATTGACAAAAAAGACTATCAGGCTGAACTGGAAAAATATCAGGGTAAACTCGCCCTGTTGACCCGCAGCGCGAAGTTCAAAAATATCACCGTCATCGCCATGTTCGAAGGTAACGATGCGGCTGGCAAGGGTGGCGCGATCCGCCGCATCACCGGCGCACTGGATGCACGCTATTACAACATCATCCCGGTTGCAGCCCCCACCGAGGAAGAACGTGCACAGCCTTATTTGTGGCGTTTCTGGCGGCACATTCCGCGGCGTGGCCGTGTGACGATTTTCGACCGCTCATGGTATGGTCGCGTGCTGGTAGAGCGCGTGGAGAATTTCTGTTCGGAAGCCGACTGGATGCGCGCTTACAGTGAAATCAACGATTTCGAGGCGCAACTGGTGCGTCACAATATCGTCGTCGTCAAATTCTGGCTGTCCATCAGCAAAGACGAACAACTAAAACGCTTCAAGGAACGCGAAAAAATCGGCTTCAAGCATTTCAAAATAACCGCCGAAGACTGGCGTAATCGCGAAAAGTGGGACGAGTATGAACAGGCCGTATCCGACATGGTGGACAGAACCAGCACCACCGTCGCACCCTGGACACTGGTGGAAGCCAATGACAAGAATTTTGCCCGCATCAAGATACTGAAGACACTGTGTGAGCAAATCGAAACGATGCTGAAAAAGAAGGGCATCGTGATAAAAAATATGCGGCCACCGGTCAAGGCCTAGCTAACGCCTGAAACTCAGCACCACCCCCCCCGCGGTGACCAGCATCTCAGGACGGGCGTTCGTTCAGAAAGATTACGGCGGCGCCCTATCTGCCCTCTAACACCGGCTGCACCAGCACCCACGGGCTGACCACTACGACCCACAGCAGCGCGTCCGCATCCCACCAGGTCTTCGCCTGTTCGTCCGTGACCTTGCCGAACCGGCCATCCGCCATCCACTGCGCAATCAGCGCCGTGTTGTCTTTGGACATTTGGTAGGCTGTTTCGACCATGTCCAGACCGGGCGCGACATACAGCGCCGCGCCGCTGGCAAAATAGCGCTGCATATCGCGCCAGGCCATTTGCGCGGTTTCCAGATTCAACTTGGCGCGGTTCACTTCTTCCAGATTAGTCATCTCAAACTTTCTTTGCTTACGATAGTGTTCAGGTAATTGTTCTTTACGCGGAGGTAATGCTCGGCGGAGTAGCGCAAGTAGGCGATTTCATCCACCGTCAGCACTCGCACCGCCTTGGCCGGACGTCCCATGTAGAGCATCCCGCTCTCCAGCACTTTGCCCGGCGACACCAGACTGCCCGCGCCTATCATCACACGGTCGGGAATCACCACATCGTCCATGATGATGGAACCCATGCCGATCAGGCAGTCATTGCCGATGGTGCAGCCATGCAATATCACCGCATGCCCCACCGTCACATAGTCGCCGATAATCAGCGGCGAGCCGTCCGGCTTCTCAGGGGTCTTGTGCGACACGTGGCCCATCGTCAAATCCTGGATGTTGCTGCCGCGCCCGATGGCAATGCGGTTCACATCGCCGCGCAATACCGTATTGCACCAGATTGAACTGTCGTCGCCGATTGTCACATCGCCGATAACCTGACAGGAAGGGTGCAGATAAACGCGGTTACCCAGAACCGGCATTGAGTTGAGATAAGAGGATAAAGGCATGATGATTTTTCAGATGCCAAAAATGTAATTCGAGTCCATCGTAGGGTGCAATAAGCATAGCGCATTGCACCGGATGTTGCTATTCCACGTAACTCAAAACATCCTCACAACCGCCCGCCCAATCAACGGGGTAAACGCCGCTTGCAACCAGGCGATGAAAAGTCGAATACGGCCAATCTGCAACGCGCTCAACCAAACCATGCTTCACCGGATTGATGTGCACATAATCCATGTGCGCGTGAAAATCCCGTTCATCACGAATCAGATGTTCCCAATATCGCCGCTGCCAAATGCCACGTTCACCGCGCCGCATCCGAACGTCAGACAAAAACTCGGTCTTGGGCAAGGCTTTGGAAAATCCGATTTTAATCAGTCGCCAGCGGGTGGCAAAGTCGGCATCGCCTGTGGGCAGTTCGATCACGCAATGCAAATGCTCCGGCAAGACCACCCACCCGTGAATTTGAAACGGATGTCGTTGCCGCACCGAATCCACCGTTGATCGCAACAGACCGATATGCCGCACCAACAAATCGTTACCCTGCCTTTGGAGCAGGTTCACCGTAAAGAAATAAGTTCCGCCCGGATGCCAGGCGCGTCGGTAGTTGGACATGGTGTTGAGACTATAAACATAGAATGAAAAGTTTGTTTTCACCGCCCCAACTTGGGAGGTAGGGCGCAATAACCAACGGGCATTGCGCCGGACGTTGATGTAAATGGTGCAATGCGCTGCGCTTATTGCACCCTACAAACCCTACACCAACTGCCATTTCATCGTCTCACCCGCCCTCAACGGCACGAGCCGATGCTCGCCGAACCCCACGGTTGCCGGGACTTGCCACTCTTCGCGGCGCAGGGTGACGGTGTCGGTATTGCGCGGCAGGCGGTAGTAATCCGCCCCGTAGAAACTGGCGAAGGCTTCCAGCTTATCCAGTGCGCCCGCCGCTTCGAACGCTTCCGTATATAGCTCGATGGCGCTATGCGCGGAGTAACAACCGGCGCAGCCGCAGGCGTTTTCCTTGGTGTGTTGTGCGTGCGGCGCGCTGTCGGTGCCGAGGAAGAATTTCGGGCTGCCGTTGGTGGCGGCTTTGACCAGCGCCTCGCGATGCGTCTCGCGCTTCAAGATCGGCAGGCAGTAGAAATGCGGGCGGATGCCGCCGGCCAGCATGGCGTTGCGATTGTAGAGCAGATGTTGCGGGGTCAGCGTGGCGGCGATGTTGTCCGGCGCACTGGCGACGAACTGCGCGGCATCCTGGGTGGTGATGTGCTCGAACACCACGCGCAGTTCAGGCAAGTCTTTCAACAGCGGCTGCATCACGCGGGCGATGAACACGGCCTCGCGATCAAAGATGTCGATATGACTTTCGGTCACCTCACCGTGCACCAGCAACGGCATGCCGCAGCGCTGCATCTCTTCCAATGCCACATAAGTATTGCGGATGTCGGTCACGCCTGCATCGGAGTTGGTGGTCGCGCCCGCCGGATATAGCTTGACCGCATGTACCACACCGCTGGCTTTGGCCTGTCGAATGTCATCTGCTGTCGTGTTGTCGGTCAGATACAGCGTCATCAGCGGCTCGAACTTCATACCCGCAGGCAGCGCGGCGAGGATACGCTGACGATATTCCAGCGCCAGCGCGGTGGTGGTAACCGGCGGTCTGAGATTGGGCATGACAATGGCGCGGGCAAACTGCCGTGCGGTATCGGGCAACACCGATTGCATCAACGCACCGTCGCGCAGATGCAGATGCCAGTCGTCGGGACGTGTAAGCGTGAGTTGTTGCATGATGGTTTCCGGCGGGGTAAGTAAACGGGATTATAAATCAAAGGCCCGTGCGCTGCCTTTGCACGCGAGAACGCACCGTTCCTTAAACCAGGCTGCGTTCCATGCACACCTCTCCGGCATGACACGTTCCGGCGTTTTTTCAGCCGCCCTTGGTCACTCTAGCCTCAGGCTCATAAAACCGAATCAGATTACGTCCAGCCTCCTTGGCCTGATACATCGCCATATCCGCACACTTGAGAATATCTTCCATGCCGGATTCGTGATTGACAAACATCACCACGCCGATACTTGATGTGCAATGATGACGGACTATGATTTCCGCCTTACCCTCGTACTGTACTTTCAGCACATAAGGATCGTTCAGACTGGCGCGTATCTTTTCCGCGACGATGCCGGCCTGTGTAATGGATTCGGCTTTGCCCTCATCCAGTTCACTGAGCAGCACCACAAACTCATCGCCACCAAAGCGCCCCACCGTATCCATTTCACGCACGCAGGATGCAATGCGACGAGCCACTTCTATCAATAACAAGTCACCCACATTATGTCCGTGCAGATCATTGAGCGGTTTAAAATTATCCAGATCAAGGAACATCACCGCACCATAGCGGCCACTGCGCTTGCTGGCGGCCATCGCTTTGCCCAGTCTGTCATTCAATAGACGGCGATTGGGGAGTCGCGTCAAACTGTCGTAAAAGGCCAGATTGTTGATTTCCTTTTCAGCCGCCTTGCGTTTGGTAATATCGTGATCTGCTCCGACATAATGAGTGGTTATTCCGTCGCGTCCCTTGACGGCAGAGATGGTGAGTAGTTTTGGGTATATCTCACCATTCTTGCGACGATCCCAGATTTCCCCCTGCCATTTTCCGTCGCGCTGCACGATTTTCCACATCTCGCGATAAAAGTCCGCGTCGTGGCGACCGGATTTGAGCAGGCGCGTTGTCTGGCCGACGGCTTCCTCAGCCGTGTAGCCGGTAGTCTCGGTAAATGCCTGATTTACCCGCATAATCACGCCATTGATATCGGTAATAACCATGCTTTCTTGTGATTCGAAGGCGGTTGCGGCGATGCGCAAAGCATCTTCCGCACATTTTCGTTCGGCAAAATATGTCGCCAATGCCATGCCAACTACGGACAGAATCGCCATATAGAACCAGTAATTGATTAAATGGGTTTGGGCAATATCATCGGCAAAGAAACCAATTCCACGAATTGCGCCCAACAAGGCATACGTTGCCGTCATAACCAGAACAATCATGGCTGCACGTGCCCCGAGACGCACTGCAGCCCAGGTGACAATCAAAAACATCCAGTAACCCTGGGCCACAAAACCAACAACATCGTGCCACCAATCGAGAAAAACTGCACCGCCAACCAAAATCGTCAGGCCAAACAATAAAACTGCCTCCGTTATCTGCCCGATTTTGCGTCTGTCATTTCTTGCCTCCCACCAGACCAGAACCAATGGAGCAATAAGAATGACTCCCAGCGTATCGCTCATCCACCATTGGAGCAGGCCATAAAAATAATGCTCCGCGCTCAGCACTCCGAAAACCAGTAATGCTGTGTTTGCAGCCAAAGCGCCAATGAAGATGCTGGCGCACCCGCCCAACAAAATCAGGCGCAGATAGGCATTTAACGATCGCAGGTGTGAATCAAATTTACCATTACGGGTGAGCAGCCAAGCACCACAAAGTACTTGCAGCGTGTCGCCCAGCGAGATACTGACAACCTTCCATAGTGAGCCCTCCATGATTGCGAGTATCAGGACTGAGCCCAGCAATACGCTCCAGGCATAGCGCTTTCCGCCGAGCAGCAACGCGGCTAACGCCAGTCCGCTCGCGGGCTCGAAATAGCCGATAACCGCGTCGCTCTCGAAATAGCGCTCGCCGATATAGACCAACAACGCGTAGAGGATGGCGATGCCGGACAGCTGAAACCACCCGGTTAACGTATTTGTATGGGTGTAATTTTCACTAGGCATTGTGTCGTTAGCCTTGACAGTATTGGGCATGGTCTGAATCATCGCTTACCGCGCAAGCGTATTCACACCGGATGATAGCGCATTCTCCCCGCGCACTACTACCAGTTTACGGGTGCTGCCACGGCGATCTGTTCAGACAGATAACTTCAATTTTGCCAAGATTGGGTGAAAAGGCTAGGCTGTCCTGCGGGCAAGCTGACTCATGGCTGCCAGTGAGAAGTCCGCGATGTGCGCGGCAATCGCCCCGATTTCACCGGTATCGTAGCGCAACTCGGGATGCAGGCGCTGCAACACGGGTTCCGAGTGGTAATAGAACGAACATTGGCCCAGGATGCTGAACACGCAGCGCAGTTGCTCCGCAGCGCTCATCTTGTCGCCAACAATCTCGCACACCAGCCTGCCCAGAAATTCGTGCAGCGGCGCGATGGCCTCGGATACGATTTTGTCCAACGCAGGAGTCGGATCAGCCAGTTCGCGCGCCATGATGCGACATTGCCGGGAAGCGCTTTTCTCGTCCAGCAACATCAGCATGAAATCCTGTAGAAACAGGCGCAAGCGCTTTTCAGGACAGTGATCGGCTGTCAGATTGTCCGTTTGCAGCGCCTTGAGCCCACTGAAATTTAACGCTTCGCCGAGCAAACCGTCCTTGCTGCCAAAGTGATAATTCACAGCGGCGACATTAGCCCCGGCGCGACGACATATCTCGCGCACCGTCGCCCCCTGAAAGCCGTATTGTGCAAACACCTCGCGCGCTGCTTCAATCAAACGTGCGCGGGTCTGTACACTGGCTGTAACTTGAAATTCAGACATTGGTTTTTAACCTGAAAAAAATATGTCCACGAAAGACACGAAAAGCACGAAAATCAATAATAAACAACAGGTTGTATTTATTCGAAACTTACTAATTGTGTGCTGTCCGTATCGCCAGAGTTTGTTTTTTTGGTTTTGTTCGTGCTTTTCGTGTCTTTCGTGGACAACGCTTTTTAATTCGATTTTTCGACCATCTCACCGGCCAGCGCTTTGTACAATTGCGTCGCTGCGGCAAGTTGCGCACGCCGGATTTGCAGCTCGCCCTGTTCGGCAGCATAAGCATCGCGCTGCGCATCCAGCAACTCCAGATGGTTGGCGATGCCCGCCTGATAGCGTGCTTCGACCAAAACCTGCCGCTGTTGCTGCGCGCGGGCATTAGCCCGTTGAGCGGCAAGCTGGTTTGCCAGACTGTCGCGCGCACTCAGCAAATCCGCCACTTCACGAAACGCCTGTTGCAGGGTCTTTTCATATTCGGCGACTGCTACCACCTTGCGTGCCTCGGCCACATCGAGATTAGCCGAATTCCTTCCGGCATCGAACAGCGGCAGTGTCAGCGCCGGCTGGAAACTCCACGCATCGCTGCCTGCACCGAACAAGCCACTCAACTGACGACTGGCCGTACCCAGACTACCGGTCAGGCTGATGCGCGGTAAAAAGGCGGCGCGCGCCGCACCGATATTGGCATTGGCGGCGATCAGCCGTTGCTCGGCAGCCAGCACGTCCGGACGTTGCAGCAACACCTCACCGGGCAGACCGGCAATCAGGTCAGGCGTTATACCCTGCTGGACCAGGCTGCGCCCCTCCGGTAATTTGGCGGGCATTTCGCCGACCAGCAGGGTGAGCAGATTCTCTGCGGCGGCACGCTGTCGTTGCAGATTCGCCTTATCAGCCAGCGCAGCCTGATACTCGCCCTCCGACAATAACGCATCCAGCTCGCTGGAAACTCCCACATCGCGACGGCGTACGAGCAATTCCCGCATCTCGGCGCGCCCCTGCGCCGTGTCGGTCGCCAGTTGAACGCGCTCACTCAGTTCCAGCACCGTGAGATAAGCATTCGCCACGTCGGCGATCAGCGACAAACGGAAGCTGCGTTGCGCCGCTTCGGTCGAAAAATAACTGGCCTTCGCCGCCGCATTCAGGCTGCTCACCCGCCCCCAGAAGTCCAGCTCGAACGACACCAGACTCACTTTCACGTCATAGCGCTGCGCCTGAAAGGGTTTGCCGGTAAATGACGTACTGGCCGGAGACAAGGACGCATTGCGAGAAGCATCCAGATTCACATTCGGCAGGCGATCCGCCTGCTGTATGCCATATTGCGCGCGCGCCTCGGCGATGCGCGCAGTGGCGATACGCAGGTCGCGGTTGTTTTCCAGCGCCGTCGCGATCAACGCCTGCAAACGCGGGTCGGGAAAATAAACCTGCCAGTCCGGCATGGCACGAACCTCACCCGGCTTTGCGGCAGCGGTATCCGGCCATGTTGCAGGCACAGGTGCAGCGGGTCGCTGATAGTCCTGCATCATTGAACAGCCGCCCAAAGTCACCAGCAGAATGAGAGTGAATTTCTTGATCATGCTTGCTCCTCAGGCTCGGAATGTTTGCGGGCATGGCCGGGAAAGATACGCCGCACCACCACGAAGAATACCGGCACCAGGAATACCGCCAGCAGGGTGGCGGCGATCATGCCGCCCATCACGCCCGTGCCTATCGCATGACGGCTTTGCGCGCCTGCTCCGCTGGAAATCGCCAGCGGCAACACGCCGGCGATGAAAGCGATGGAAGTCATCAGGATAGGCCTGAAGCGCAATCGGCAAGCCTCCAGCGTAGCGTCCAGCAGACTCATGCCCTCGTCCTGCAACTTGCGCGCAAACTCGATGATCAGAATGGCGTTCTTGGATGACAGGCCGATGATGGCGATCAGGCCGACCTTGAAGTACACGTCATTGGGCAACTCGCGCAAGGTCACCGCCAGCACCGCGCCGAAGATGCCCAGCGGCACGACCAGCAACACCGCGAACGGGATGGACCAGCTCTCGTACAGCGCCGCCAGACACAAAAACACCACGAACAGCGAAAGCCCGAACAACAAGGGTGCCTGCGCACCGGACTGGCGCTCCTCGAATGAGGTTCCCGACCACTCAAAACCAATGCCGGGTGGTAATTTCGCCGCAATATCTTCCATCACCGCCACTGCCTCGCCGCTGCTGCGGCCCGGCGCCGAACTACCGGAAATTTTCATCGCGGGCAAACCGTTGAAGCGATCCAGCTTGGGCGCGCCCACCACCCAACGCGGCGTAGCCAGTTCGGACAGCGGCACCATATTGCCTTGCTTGTTGCGTATCGACAGCTTCATGATGTCATCGGGCGTCCGGCGTATGTCGGCTTCCGCCTGCATCTGCACACGCAAGATACGTCCCTGACGTTCGAAATCATTGATGTAAGCCACACCCAGCGTAGATTGCAGCGTCTCATTGAGATCGGCGATGGACACGCCCAGCGTTTCCGCCTTCAGCCTGTCTATATCCAGCAGCAGTTGCGGCCCGGCCTCCTGGCCTTCTGGACGAACGCCCGCCAGCAGCGGATTTTGCGATGCCATGCCCAGCACCCTGTTGCGCGCTTCCAGCAGCTTCTCGCGCCCTACCCCGCCCCTGTCCTGCAAGCGGAAATCGAAACCCCCGACGGCCGCCAGTTCGGGGATCGGCGGCGGGTTGATCGCAAAAATCATCGCCTGCTTGATCTGGAAGAACGCCATATTAGCCTTGCGCACCAGCGCAGTAGACGAGCTGCCCTCGGCGGTTCGCTCATCCCAGCCCTTGAGACGCACAAACGCAATGGCCATATTCTGCCCTTTCCCAAAAAATGAGAAGCCCGCCACGCCGACCACATGCTCGACGTCTGTTTGCGCCAGATAGTACTGCTCGACCTGACCCAGCACTTCCAGCGTGCGCTCCTTGCTCGCCCCGGACGGCAACTGGATGACATTGATGAAATAGCCCTGATCTTCTTCCGGCAGGAAACTGCCGGGCAATTTGGCGAACATCCAGCCCATAGCCATAAAGATCACCAGATAAACCAGCAGATAGCGCGTGGTTTTACGGGTCATCCTGCCCACCGTGCTGGTATAACTTTTCGTGGTGCGCGCAAACAGGCGATTGAACCAACCCGAAAATCCACCGCCCGAGGCCGATTCCTTACCCGGTTCATGCCTGAGCAGAGTCGCGCACAGGGCGGGGGTCAGGGTTAACGCCATCAATGCCGAGAACATCATGGTCAGCAGCAGGGTGACGGCAAACTGACGATAAATCGCGCCTGTTGAGCCGGGGAAGAATGCCATCGGAATAAACACCGCCATCAGCACCAGGGTGATCGCGACAATCGCGCCGACTATCTGATCCATCGCCTTGCGCGTCGCGTCGCGTGGCGACAGACCTTCCGTGGTCATGATGCGCTCGACGTTCTCCACCACCACGATGGCATCGTCCACCACGATACCGATGGCCAGCACCATTGCAAACAGCGTCAGCACATTGATCGAATAGCCCAGCAGATACAGGCCCACCAGCGCACCCACCAGCGCTATCGGAATGACGATGGCAGGAATAATCGTGGCCCTGATATTGCCGAGGAACAGATACATCACCAGCACCACCAGCAGCAAGGCTTCGGCCAGACTCTTCAGCACTTCCTTGATGGAAATATCGATGAACTGCGAAGTGTCGTAAGGCACAGCCCAGCTGATGCCTGCGGGGAAAAATTTAGACAACTCGGTCATTTTGGCCTTGACCTGTCCGACGGTTTCCAGCGCATTCGCACCCGGCGAGAGGCGGATCGCAATCGCGGCGGTCGGCTGGCCATCAATACGCGCACTGCGGGCATAGTCCTGCGCACCGAGTTCGACGCGTGCCACATCCCTGACACGCAACGAAGAACCATCCGGGTTGGTGCGCACGATGATGTTGCCGAATTCCTCCGGCGTGGACAGACGTCCTTTTGTAACGATCACCGCGTTAAGCTGCTGGCCGGGCACGGCGGGGACTTGCCCCAGTTCGCCGGTCGCGAGTTCCACGTTTTGTGCGCGCACCGCTTCCGCAACATCACTCGGAGACAAATTGTAATGTTGCAGCTTGTCCATCTTGAGCCACAGCCGCATGGAATATTCGGTGCCAAATAACAGCGCCTCGCCCACACCCGGCACGCGCCGGATATTGTCGAGTACGTTGGCGCTGGCATAGCTGCCCAGCGCGACATCTTCCAGACTCTTGTCTGGAGAAAACAAGGCGATAAACATCACATAGTTACGCGCGGTCTTGGTTACCGTAATACCCAGCCGGCGCACCGCTTCCGGCAATCGCGCCTCGGCGCGTTTGATACGGTTCTGCGTTTCGACCGCAGCCAGATCAAGATTAGTACCCGGCTTGAAGGTCAGCGTGATGCTGCCGCTGCCCAGCTCTGCTGCCGATTCCATGTACAGCAGATGTTCGATACCGTTCATTTCCTGTTCGAGCAGCGCGACGGCCGTTTCCTCGACGACCTGCGCCGAAGCGCCGGGATAGCTGACGGAAACAGACAGTGCAGGCGGAGCCACCGCAGGGTATTGTGCGACCGGCAGATTTTTCAGTGCCAATGCGCCGCCGAGCAAAATAATCAGCGCGATGACCCAGGCAAAAATAGGACGATCAATAAAGAATTTTGCGAACATGGCCCGGCCCTATTTCCTTGCTTCTGCTTGTTTGTCATCCGCTTTTTTGTCGGCTGGCTGTGCCGCCATCAGCGGAGCGGAAGCGTTCCACGGCACAGGCACAACCGGTGTACCGGGGCGCGCTTTCTGCAAGCCATTCACGATCACCTGCTCGCCACCCTTCAGCCCTTCTGCGATGATGAAATCATTGCCCGCCATGCTGCCCGTTTTCACCGGCACAGGCGTGGCCTTGCTTTCTTCACCCACCACCATCACGAATTGTCCCTGCGGACCGGATTGCACCGCGCGTTGCGGAACGCGTATCGCATTCTCTGCCATCGCTTCGGGGAATCGAATGCGCACAAACATGCCCGGCAGCAGTTCACGCTGAGGGTTGGCGAATTCCGCCCGCAAAGATACTGCGCCCGTAGTCGGGTCAACAGCCATATCGGTGAAGAAAATCCTGCCCGCATGGGGATAAACGCTGCCATCCGCGAGCAGCAGTTCGACGCGTGCAGATTCAGCGCGCTTCAGCTTGCCCGTCCTGATAGCCTGTTTCAGGCGCAGCATGTCCTCGCCTGACTGGGTGAAATTGGCATAAATGGGATCCAGCTGTTCGATGGTCGCCAACAGTGTGGGTTCGCCCTTGCCGACAAACGCCCCTTCCGTCACCAGTGTGCGGCCTATGCGCCCGGAAATCGCGGCGGGAACAGCCGCATTTTCCAGATCTTCACCGGCAAGAACCCATGCAGCTTCAGCCTGCTTGGTCTTCGCAACCGCCAGATCGTATTCCTGCTGGCTTACCGCCTTGATCGCCAGCAGCGGTTTGTAACGCTCGACGGTTTGCCGTGCAATCGCGAGTTCCGCCTGTGCCGCATCCGCGGTCGCCTGATAGGTGCGCGCGTTAATCCGGAACAGAGGCATCCCCGCCTTCACGTCGCTGCCTTCCTCAAACAAACGCTTCTCGATCACGCCCTCAACCCGCGCACGCACTTGCGCGCTGCGGTAAGCCTGTAGCCGCCCCGGCAAATCCTGAGTCAGCGTCGCATTGCCTTTGCCCACGGTAATCACATCCACTTCAGGCGGTGGCATCGCACCCCCGCCGGCAGGCTTGTCGCCCTCACCGCTACAACCGGACAACAACGCAACCAGAAAAAACGCAGGAGCAAATGATTGGGCAATTGGATTCATGTTTTTTCCATGATAAGGGAGCATTGCGCAACATATCAAACGCTTGTTTGAAAGTAAAGCAGCTTAGATTATTTCTGCAAAAAAAGAGTTCATCTTTCACTATCTGCGTACGCCGTGTCAACAAATGCCTGTAAAACCATTACACTCTCGCCCTCACGGGAAACCGACGGATATCCGGCTGGCCTTTTCTTCCTTCACGGCGCGTCTGACGGCCTGCTCCTGTTGCAAACTTATTCAAAGGTAACGCGATGTTTCCAGTCCACGATGTTGATGCATTTCTTTTACTCGCCATAGCCGTTTCATCCAAGAGACGCCCCGCTGAACTTGTCGAGATTATTGCGGCAGGTGATTTGATTCAAGGCGCGGTCTGTTCCGAGCTGGATCTGATAGAGGCATTTTCCCGGCTTTCCGAAAATGGCCTGATCTGTGAACTGGAAGGCGGCTACACGCTGACGCCGGATGCGCAGGTAATCATGACCGGTCAGCGTAAGAGCGCGGATGCCCATGAACGCGTCGGCAGCATCAAGGGCAAGCTTTCCGCATACGACCCCAAGGGAGAACATCCCCCCGTCCTGCTTGGCTCAGAGCAAATCGCTGCGGCTGTTCTGGCACACCAGACAGCCAAAAATTCAACTGTCAGAAACCTGTTTGTACCCAAGCCCAAGCCGGCAGAACTCGACAGCAAGCGTCCGGGGAAACGCAAGCCTTTGGTTAAACGCCGCCGCTAACACGCACATTTCCAGTTGAATTTGATTGAATTTGCCGGGAATTAGGCGTATAAAACAGTCAAGGGTGGCTGAAGCAGGGATTCAAAGAAATTGACCTTTGCAAGGAGACGCGTATCGAGAACTCAATGACTGATTATCTATAAGCTGTTACCGCTTCAGCATTCGTGCTGACGAAGTCGGCTCCCCATAAGCTGACACATAACGCCGCAGTAAGCGGCGTTATCCATTAACACCGTCCCTAACGGGCATGGAAAAGTAACCACCCCTGATAATGAAACCCGCCATGCCCGTTCCCTCACCCCCGTTCCCCCTCTCCCAAAGGGCGAGGGGTACGGTTCGTCGCTGCGCGAGTTTAACGTTAATTCAGGCGAATTCAATCGGGGCAACCCGTCTTTAATTCACGCCAACACGCTATGGATACCGCACCCGGCGACACCCTCCCAAGCTGCAAAGGCTGCACCCACTACTACATTACCCACGATGTCAGTTTCAGGTATGGCTGCCGTGCGCTGGACTTCAAGAGCCAGCGACAACCCGTCCTCGATGTCATCGCGGCCAGCGGACAACCCTGTCTCTACTTCCGCAAGAAACCGGACCAGAAATAATCCGCTAAGCCCCTGCTGTTATCCCAGCAATCTCTCGACAACCTCGAACACGTCACGCGAGAGGCCGACATGATTGCGCAACTTTTCCAGCGCGGCACGCGCATGTTCCTGTCGGTCTGAGTCGAACCTGCGCCAGCGATCAAAACAACGCGCCAGCCGTGAAGCAACTTGCGGATTGATGGCATCCAGCCTGATGGTTTGCGCTGCCAAAAAATGGTAACCGCTACCGTCCGCTGCGTGAAAATGCACATGATTGCTGCCGAAAGCACGCAGCAAGGCATAGACCTTATTCGGGTTACGCAAGTCAAAAGCAGGGTGCCTGACCAGTCGCTCGACCTCCGCCAGCGTACCCGCACAACGACTACCGGCCTGAACCTGCAGCCACTTATCGACCACCAGCGGCTCGTTCTGCCAACGTTGATAAAAAGCATCCATCGCCTGCCGGCGTTCCTCGCCTTCGCTCTGTGCCAACGTGGCAAGGGCTGCGAATTGATCGGTCATGTTATCGGCGGTATCAAACTGTTGCCGTGCCAGCGCGCGGCGATCCGCACTGTCTGCTTCGCACAGATAACCCAGACATAAATTACGCAAGGCGCGGCGAGCGGCATCCGGTGGCGCAGGTTGATAGGCGTCAGTCGGCGCCAGCCGCTGATAGCACGCCATGAATTGCCCGCCAAGCTGCTCATTCAGGAACAGGCGCAAGCCGTTGCGGGCAGCATGCAAGGCATACGGATCAACCACCTCCAGCTGTTCGGCCAGCGTTGCTTCCCCCGGTAGCGAAAGCGCTTCTGCGGCAAAGGCCGGGTCTGCCTGCGCATCCTCCAGCACCCGGGCAGCAGCTGCGGCGACGCTGACAGGCCAGTCCGGCGTACCGCCTGCGCTTATTATGGCAGTCGCTTCGATAATCAGACGACTATACAGACGCTGGCCCGCTTCCCAGCGATTGAAAGGATCAGAATCGTGCGCCAGCAAGTGAGCGAGCTCTGCGTCACTGTAGGCAAAATCGAGTATAACCGGCGCCGAGAAATCGCGTAACAACGAGACTACCGGCGCGACCGCGACATCTTCGAAAATAAACTCCTGCGTTGCATCGCACAGCGACAACACCCGCTGGCAAGGGGCAGCGCGCTCACCTGCCATGTGCAGGGGCATGTCCTGACCGTCCGGTCCGACCAGAGCGACGGCGACCGGAATGTGGTAGAGCTGTTTGGCCGATTGCGCGGCGCAGGACTGGCTCAAACTCAGCACATAGCGGTGTTCGGCGGCCTCGTAGCGACCCGCAGCATGGACATGCGGCGTACCGCGGTACTCATACCAGCGCATGAACTGGCTGAAATCAGCACCCGATGCGTCACTCATGGCTGCAACGAAATCATCACAGGTCACCGCCTGGCCATCATGCCGCGCAAAGTACAGATCCATACCGCGACGGAAGGCTGACTTGCCGATCAGCGTGCGTATCATGCGCACCACCTCCGCGCCCTTTTGATAGACAGTCGCGGTATAAAAATTATTGATTTCAATGTACGACTCCGGGCGTACCGGATGCGCCATCGGCCCGGCGTCCTCCGGAAACTGGGCGGCGCGCAGGCCGCGCACCTCGCGGATGCGGGCCACCGAGCGGTTATGCACGTCCGCGCCAAATTCCTGATCCCGGAACACCGTCAGCCCTTCCTTGAGCGACAACTGGAACCAGTCGCGGCAGGTGACGCGATTGCCCGTCCAGTTGTGAAAATACTCGTGCGCCACCACCCGGTCGATGTTCTCGTAATCGAGATCGGTCGCAATGTCAGGCCGCGCCAGCACGAACTTGGTATTGAAGATGTTCAGCCCCTTGTTTTCCATCGCACCCATGTTGAAATCGCCGACCGCAACGATCATGTAGTGATCGAGGTCGCACTCCAGGCCGAAGCGCTGTTCATCCCAGCGCATGGATTTTTTCAGTGCAGACATGGCATGTTCGCACTGGTTCAGCTTGCCGTGCTCGGCGTAGATCGCCAGTTGTACATCGCGCCCCGACGCAGTGCGGTAGCTGTCGCGCAGCACATCCAGCCGGGCAGCGACCAGCGCGAACAGGTAACAGGGCTTGGGGAAGGGGTCGTGCCATCTGGCCCAGTGACGCCCGCCCTCCTCATCGCCGCCGGCGAGCGGATTACCATTGGATAACAAATGCGGCAATAATTTCTTGTCGGCATGCAGGGTGACGGTATAGCGCGACATCACATCCGGCCTGTCCGGAAACCAGCTGATGCGGCGAAATCCCTGCGCTTCGCACTGGGTAAAATAGCCGTTGGCCGAGCGGTAAAGGCCGAATAAGCGGGTATTGCCATCGGGGTGAATGCGCGTCACCGTAGTCAGACTGAATGCATCGGGCAGCGCATCCAAAGTCAGCCGGGTAGCGCTCAAAACATAACGACTGGCGGAAAGTTCCACACCGTCGAGGCTCACGGCGATCAGCTCCAGTTCTTCGCCGTCCAGCACCAGCGGAGCATCCGGCGTGTTTGCAGCCGAATTGCGGCGCACCGCCAGCTGCGCCGTCACCACGGCCTCACCCTGCCGGAAATCGACATCCAGATCGACCGTATCGATCACAAAAGGGGGCGGGGCGTAGTCAGTCAGGCGTATGGCTTGTGGTGTATCTTGTGTCATTGGGCAAGCACGTTGTGGGGGAAAACGCAGTGTGACAGCAAAGCCATGCAGGCGTCATCCCGAATTTCCCTAGCAGGCTGCTAAGGAAACGCTGATTAAATCGTCTTTGCGAGGAGCGGCCTTTAGCCGCGAGAGAATCGTGGCGGGACGTGGCAATCCAGAATTCCTTTGATAATCAACATCCTGGATTGCCACGCTACGCTCGCAATGACAGTTTTGGTGAATAAATCAGCATTTCCCTAAATCTGCCCTGTCAGTCCGGCTTGCATCACCTCGGCCAGTTCATCCTCACCCAACGGCTGGGCAGTGAGCAATTGTTGTTCCAGCACGCGCAGACCGGCATCCGAGGCATCGTTGCCCTCCGCCTGCCGCTGCCTGACCCGCTCGCGCAAGGTGGTGATCGGCCAAGCCCCCCGCCAGCCTAATTGGCGCTGCTATCGCCTTCTGCCACGAGCGATGCCAATCCTGGGGCACAAAGCGGCCAGTGGGCATTTGTCGCATTTCGGCGCGCTCGCGGTGCAAATTTCACGCCCCAGCGAAATCATGTTCACGTGTAGCGAGTAACGAAGCTCTGGGGGAATTTTGGATTGCAGGCGGTCCATGTCACGCTGCGCGCAATGCCGGTCTTTTTGCGTTGGCCTGACCCATCCCAGCCGCCGAGCGATGCGCCAGCAGTGCGTGTCCACGGGAAAAACCTGCCGATCCAGCGAGTACATCAGAACACAGCGCGCAATCTTTTTACCGACACCGGGCAGCGACAATAAGAAATCTTCTGCTTCCTGGTCGCTCATCGAGCGCAACGGTTCGAGGTTCGGCTCGCCAAATCGGGCCACTACAGCGTCCAGCAGGTTGCGGATCACTTTGGATTTTTGGTTGGATAGTCCGCCTCTTGCGATGGTAACCGCCGCGCTTTTACTCTTTCCCTTGCGCCAATTTTTTCTTGTCTGGAGGCAGATAGCTCTCTGCAGAAACCACCTTCTTGCCCGTCTTGCCTTCCAGCTCCAGCCGCGCGTTCTTGGCGATGCCGCCGCCTGTTTTCGCCGCAGACTCATTCTCGTTCATCCCAGTCGCCTCCATGCTTTCGGCAATCTGGCGCGTGGACAATTCTGCCAATGCGGTAAAAATCAGTTCGGCTTCGCTCATGTGGTCGCGCAGGTTTTGCGTCTTCAAACCCTTCATCGTCTTGTGCGCCTTCACATCCACCTCGGCCCACTCCCGATGAATGATGTTGGTGAGGATCGCGTATTCCTCACCCTCCTTGATGTCGTGCTCCTTCCAGGAATCGGTCGGCTTGTTTCGAGTCTCTTGCCCGGTCATGCGCTGCTGTATCCACTTCTCGCTGCGCCCATGTTTTTGCCAAGTCTCGCGAGCGCGATTCAACGAACGTGCGGGATCGGCCATCTCCTGCATCCGCTCATAACCCACCTTCGCCAACCACAGCTTGATCGGCTCAGCCTTCGGGCTGGGCACGGACTGCACCAGCCGCAGCAGCGTTTCGGCGGTGGCAACGTCGGTGAGCCGCTGCTTGCCGTCATCAGCCGTCATTTTCAACTGGTAACAGCTTGTTACCAGTTGGCCGCCTTCCTTGTCCAAGCGGCCTTTCAGCACCTTCCATTATTTTCTTGCCCCCTGATTGTCCGGCTGCTGGGTCAGCACTTGAATAATGTTGATAACCGAAAAAAGCCACGTCTCAGTGGCCTCGTCATACACGCGGCGGATTTCGTGCTCTTCAAAGATGGCTGGCTGGGGTTGCATGGTCAGGACTCCTTGTTGATGGATAACGGTTGGTGACAAATTGTCACCGACTGGCTACTTGTGTAAAAACAATTTGAGTCCGGCGCATTTGTCGATCCCCAATGCTGTTTTTCATTTGAGATCTGCTCCCATTTCTTGGCAAATGCTTTCGACAACCTCGGCTACATCATGAAGGAAGGAGTTGCGGTCTGGTGACGGAGTTACGTCCGGTACCGGCGCGGCGCGGTCATAGATCTGTTTCCCGATAATAGAGGCGCGATCATAGCTTGAACCCCGGCCAGACTGGTTGAAGGCCTTTTGCCACTCTGGCATACGCTCAGCACGTACGCGACGGGTGGCAAGATCCAGCATTTTGGCCGAGAGCGCTTTGGCGAGTCCATCATAGACTTGCTGCTTGTGGGCATCGTCTGTTGGTTCAACTGGATCCCAACGCAGAGGGTTCTGCAATAGGATGTACAGTCGATCCTGTAGCTGCTTGCGAAGATCCGCGACAGGCTTGAGATTGTCGTACTCGTCGCTGAATCCCGGCGTTCCGAGTCGCCTACTCAGTGCCCAAATGCGCTTCCAGTGCTCCTTGCTGACCCCTGATTTAGACGGAAGGCCCAAGCGTGACCACCATATATCGTGGAAGCCCTCTGCGGCTTTCTGCACTGCGAAAGCCAGATTCATGCGGTCATAGATCGGTTTCGCATGAACAGGCGCAGGTTTTTCAACGATTGTGTCGATAGCTGCCAGCAGTGCTTGCATCTGGCTCATGGTGCGATTTTGCGATTTCTTTGTGGCATCCAGATGTCCATCTATTCCACCCACGAAGAAGCAGGCATCCTTCAGGCGTCCACGCAATGCTCTTTTTGCGAACGGCCCTAATTCTTCTCCAATCGCAGCCAAGACATTCTCTGCCGAGGCCAGAACGTGCTGCTCCTTGGCTGCTGCGTTTGGTAAGTTGTCGCCTTTGACTTCATCGAAATGCGTGAATACGAGCAGGAGTTTACTGGCACTGCCGGACGTGATCATTTCTTTCATAGCGGCGACTGGAGCGGCCAACATAGGACTCGTTGCATTATCAACAAGAATGATTGCATCCGCAGATTCAATACGCCGGATCATGGAAGTCGAAATAGTTACTACCGATTTCGGAGTGTGCATTAATCCCTCACCATCCAGCAAAACGAGTTTGGGTTGTTTACCCTTGTTCCATTCAGGAATGAAGGGGCCTGATACGCGAACCCCGTTGACCAGGGGCGTTAGCAACCTTCCGAAGCGCGGAGCATGATTACTAGAGAAACGTGTCACTGCCTTGATAAACGAGGCCCGGTTGTCTGTCTGCCATGACCAAGATTGGGGCCATCCCTGTTTATTGCGGCGAACTGTCCCCTCCTCATCCAGCAGGACAAAACGTAGCTCGATCTCGTCCATCAGGTTGTCGCTGATGCGATGGAATTCCTCGTCTTCGCGCAGGCGGCGATCAAGTTCCTCCTCGAATAGCTCGTCGACGACGCGCTGATCTTTCTCGTCGGTCGCCCCTAGCTCTGCTTTCAGTTGATCACCATGCCGCATTGCTATAGACCGCAAAGCGGAGATGCACTGGGAGAGCAAAATGTTGGTGCTATCCAAGTCTATGACTTGATCCGTCGCGCTTTCGTCGATGAACGTGGGTGCGTCGTTATCGTCCTCATCATCGTCATCCGATACCTGCGCTTGCGGACCATTGCCCAGAATGTAGTTAAAGCGGAATCGCTGATTCACGTGCATCAAGAGTTTTCGCAAAATTTCGGCGTCTTTGTCGCCCCTGTATGCTGCAAGCACGGCCTCGGAAATACATTCGTTCAAATGCTCCCTAACTTCATCCACCGGAAAAAAGGTGACGGCAGCCCTGAATGGCCCGGTATCGAGGATGACTTCTGTCTCATGGACTGTGGTCTTTGCCGTCGATGTGGACGGGAATCGCTCGGACTCGGGATCTGTTCCAATCAACTGCCTCAGCAATGTCGTCTTGCCAGCCCCTGTTGTGCCAAGGAGGAGGGCGCGCCGGTATTCAGAATTCCGCGAAGTCGGTAGCGTGATGATTGACTCGCGAATGGCTCCAAAGTCGTTCTCCTCAGACTCCATGCCATGAAAGAAAATCTCCACGACTCTGCGGTGAAAACGCTTTTCGGCATCACTCTTTGCGGACAGATTCCAATATAACTCGTCCGCTAGTAACTGGTTGAGTTGATCTTTCAGTTGATCGGCTTCAACGTCATCGGCAGTCCCGAGACCTTGCCGTACCCGCAACCCCACCTTCCCCGTGTTCGGGTCAATCCGAATTGGGTGTCGAAAGATCACTGCCCATGCGCTCCGCCCCTGAGACCGGCTTAATGCCGCCACAAATTGTTTTTTCATTTTCCTCTCCATGTTGTTCAGATGCGCAAGATACACGGCCTCTATTACACATGTCAAGCATTACTCGAACAACGGCTGAACAACGAATTTTAGCGGCATCTCGCTGACCATAAGGAACAATCAGTGACAGAGCACGACTCATCGTGTCTGCACAAAGAAAACGTGCAGCATTGCGCTACGCGGTGGGTTCTCTTTGAGTCTTTGGCAGCTTAAAGCCTTGCCCGATACGCCTGTCTCGCATCAACGCTATGCCCGCCAATCTGCCCGGCAAAGCAGGCAAGGCGCAATCGTTTTACGCGTGCGCTTTTGCTTCCGGTTCTACGGAAAGGCGCATGCCGACTGACTTCAGCACCGCCAACAAGGTATTCAGTGTCGGGTTGCCTTTCGGCGACAGCGCCCGGTAGAGGCTTTCGCGCTGGACTCCGGCCGCCTCGGCAACCTTGGCGATGCCGCCGCAGGATTCCGCGATCTGGCGCAAGGCCAACAGCGCCGCGCCACGGCCATCCGGGTCATTCATTCCGGCCATGGCTTGTTTGAGATATTCGACCGCAAAATCGGGATCAGAGCGCAGCGTATCAAGAACCCAGTCCTCGTGCGAGGCCGAGGCGGCATGTGTCTTCTGTGTTTTCATGTGGCATTCCTCCGTTGGTAGTCTTTCCAGTTTTGTAGGTTGGGTTAGCGAAGCGTAACCCAACAATTTTTCTGGAAAGGCACATGACCGGCTTCGTCGCGGTAATGTTCGAGGGTATTCATAAAGCTTATTGTAACTTATAAGTTAAATTACCTCCGGCAAAGCCGGAGGCTTATTGGGTGAGCGCCTCAAAGGCGCTGATAAAACCTTGAGCCGCCCCAGGCGGCTGAGTTTTTCTCCTTCCCTTTCAGGGGGAAGGTTGGGATGGGGGCGGGGTTGCGCTTTACGCATCTACCCACGATGAA
>JAUSAO010000112.1 GCA_030652475.1 Gallionella sp.
CCTGATGAAACAACTAAGTATTGACTAAGCAATCAATAAAACGATTGCAAAGTCACTACTTATTCGCGGGATAACCAGCGACTTGCCAGCTCTTGTACCCTTTAGGGTGTGCTGGCTTAGTCGAATGGCTATCAATGATGACTTGGGCTTTAGCCCTTAGCCAGAATTAATGGAATGGACGCCCACTTCCTAAAACGGCATCTATGTGCCAGAGTAGAATCTGCGTCATCTCTACTCAACTAGAAAGGGGCATCCGAAATGAAGATTACAACAGTTGGCATTGATTTGGCAAAATTAGTATTCCAGATTCACGGTGTTGATGCGCGGGGCAAGGTTGCCGTTCGCCGTCAGCTCAAGCGTGCTGAGATGTCGAGTTACTTTGTTAATCTGGAACCCTGTTTGATTGGCATGGAGGCGTGCGGTAGTGCGCATTTCTGGGCGCGGAAGTTGGAAGGTTATGGCCACACGGTCAAATTGATGGCGCCGCAGTTCGTGAAGCCGTATGTCAAAACGAACAAGAATGATGTGGCGGATGCCGAGGCGATCTGCGAAGCGGTTAGTCGGCCAAATATGCGCTTTGTGGCAATCAAAACGATTGAGCAACAAGCGATTTTGTCGGTGCATCGGGCGCGTCAGGGGTTTGTCAAAGCCAGAACGGCACAGGGTAACCAGATACGGGGCTTACTTTCTGAATTCGGCATCATCATCCCGATGGGAATTCGTTCGGTGATGAAGCAAATACCGGATATTCTGGAAGATGGCGAAAACGCGTTGCCGGGTACGATGCGCAATTTGCTCGAACGTTTGACGGATAATTTGAAAGAGATGGATCGTCAGGTCAAAGAGCTGGAAGCGCAAATCCAATTGTGGCATCGCGAGAATGCACTGAGCCGCAAATTGGCGGAGATTCCCGGGCTGGGGCCGATCACGGCGAGTGCGATTGTTGCGACGGTTGGCGATGCGCGTGAATTTAAGAATGGTCGTCAGTTGGCGGCGTGGATGGGTTTGGTGCCTCGGCAACATTCGAGTGGCGGCAAGCAAACTCTGCTGGGTATCAGTAAACGGGGCGACACCTATCTGCGTACCTTGATGATCCACGGGGCGCGCGCCGTGATCCGTTTTGCAGAAAGCCGAGCTGAGCCGGATGGCTGGTTGAGGAAGCTGATGGCCAGGCGCAACAAGAACGTGGCGGCGGTCGCACTGGCGAACAAGAATGCCCGGATCGTGTGGGCGCTATTGGCTAATGACCGCATGTTCCGCCCCGATTACACCCCGGCAGCGGCCGGAATGTAATCGAGACGGTTGGGTAAAACCACTAATTAACGAGTTGAAGGAGCAATACCACCGATTGCACAGGCAATCATAAAATGATGGCGAGACAGGTCAGACCGTGATTGGGATAGCTCGAACGTGGCAAGGCACGCGAAGTGCGCTGGATTGATAGAGCCCCAATCAGCAAATTCCATCAGGGATAGAGGCGATAAGCCTCATACAAAATCCGGATGTATGGCTGCAATCTTTACCTAATCAAAATCATGAATTGAAAGCTTGGCAAAACAGTGGGCGTCCATGTATGAGTGGTTTTATCAGTTGTCTTATCAATGACGGGTTTTGTTCTAATGAACTATCCGGGTTTAATATATGTCGCCCTGCCCAGCCGACGGAATCAACGGCATACGCAAGCTATCGCTAAAGAGGTTCATCCTCCCTATTGACAGCCTGAGTGTTAAACTGAAGCGTCCTGAATAGCTTGCATTATTCCTATGACTCAAATCACGCCACGCGAAATCCCCGCAACCGCCCTGCATCACTTGATTGACAACGGTTATTCGCCTGGCCTGGCAAAAATATTTGCAGCACGCGGTATAACAGACAGTGAGCAACTGGAAACGTCCTTTGCTCATTTGCTGCCTTTTGACAGGCTGAAAAATGTGCACGAAATGGCGCGATTGCTGGCGGATGCTATTGCCGCGCAGAAAAAACTGCTGGTCATTGCCGATTACGATGCCGATGGCGCGACCGCCTGTGCGGTGGCAGTACGCGGCTTGCGCGCGTTTGGGGCGCGGGTTGATTTCATCGTACCCAATCGTTTTGAATATGGTTATGGACTAACCCCGGAAATCGTTCATCTCGCGTCTCAATCTGCGCCAGACATTCTGCTTACGGTGGACAATGGCATCGCCAGTGTGGAGGGCGTAGCCGAGGCCAATCGTCTGGGCATGCAGGTATTCGTCACCGATCATCATCTGCCCGGCGACACGCTGCCCGACGCGGCTTGCATCGTTAATCCCAATCAGCCGGGCTGTACCTTTGCCAGCAAGCATCTGGCGGGCGTGGGTGTGATGTTCTATGTGCTGCTGGCGTTGCGTGCTGAATTGCGCACGCGCGGCGCTTTCCTGACTGTGGGCGAACCTAAACTGGCGGAGTTGCTTGATCTGGTCGCACTGGGAACCGTCGCCGACGTGGTGAAGCTGGATCAGAATAACCGCATCCTGGTACAGCAGGGCTTGCAACGCATCCGTTCTGGGCGGGCTTGTGCCGGTATTAATGCCTTATTGCAAGTAGCCAAAGGGGGTAAGCAGGCAAGCCGCGTAGCGGATGCTCGCAAAAAAACACCGGCCAAAGTATCCAGCCTGGATCTGGGCTTTGCCGTCGGACCGCGTCTGAATGCAGCCGGGCGTCTGGACGACATGAGTCTGGGTATTAATTGCCTGCTGACTGACGATGCGACAGACGCATTGCAGATTGCGGCAAAGCTGGATGCGCTCAATCGCGAACGACGCAGTATCGAGACTGATATGCAGGACAGCGCTCTCTCGGTGCTGGAATCGGTCAATCCAAGTGACGGCTTCAGTCTTGCGCTGTTTGATGAAACCTGGCATCAGGGTGTAATCGGCATACTGGCCTCGCGCCTCAAGGACAAATTTCACAGGCCGGTGATCGCCTTCGCGCAAGCAAGCAAGGGAGAACTGAAAGGCTCGGGCCGTTCTATCGCCGGACTGCACCTGCGTGATGCGCTTGATCTGGTCAGCAAACGCCATCCCGCGCTGATAAAAAAATTCGGCGGGCATGCCATGGCCGCAGGTTTGAGTATCAACGAGGCCGACTTTGCCGGGTTTGTTGCTGCCTTCGAACAGGTCGCCAGCGAACTGCTGAACGCCAACGACCTCTTACTCCGCATCGAAACCGACGGCATGCTGCCGCCTGACGAAATGACGCTGGATGCGGCACGTTTGCTGGATGAACAAGTTTGGGGGCAAGGTTTCCCAGCTCCGCAATTCAATGATGACTTCAGCGTACAGAGCCAGCGTATTGTCGGTGAAAAACACCTCAAACTGCGACTGATGATGAATGGCCAGGCCTTCGAAGCCATTCTGTTTGGGCATAACGAACCTCTCCCCGAGCAAATCCGCGCCGTGTACAGCCTGAGCATCAATGAATACAATGGCAACCAGAGCCTGCAACTTATTGTTCGGCATTGGGAATAAAATCAGGACGGTGAAGCATCCACCACGGCGCATCGCGCAGTCCTGATTTAAAAGAGGTGACACCATGGAAATTGCTTTTCTGCAAGGCAACGGCATTGACGCCTTGCCCCAATTCCTGACCAGTCTGGCTATCGGCCTGCTGATTGGTCTTGAGCGTGAGCGCAATCCGTCTGCCAAGGCGGGGTTACGTACTTTTGCGCTGGTTGCCGTTTTCGGTACGCTGGCCGCTTTGCTTTCTGCCAAGCTGAATTCCCCCTGGATGTTAATTGCCGGGTTGCTGGTCGTGGCTGGCATGATTATCGCTGCCTACCTGAAAAGTTCTGTCAGGCAGGACGATATGGCAAAAATCGAACGTCGCCACGCCCGCCCGCTCTCCCCCCCTTCCTTCTCTGAAGGAGCAACGGGCATGACGTCGCTGCGCCTTGGCTTGGGAAACGATCCTGGCACGACCACCGTCATTGCCTTGCTGCTTTGTTACGGGCTGGGTGCGATAGTCTGGTACGGACTGGACAAACTCGCCGTGATGCTGGCCATTGGCATCACTGCCCTGCTCTATTTCAAACCCGAGTTGCGCGGATTTTCGCAAAAATTGACGCGCCGTGATCTGGTTGCCGTGCTGCAATTCTGCGTGCTGACCTTCATTATTTTGCCGATATTGCCCAATCAGGATTACGGCCCCTATCACGCCATCAATCCGCATCAAGCCTGGCTGATGGTCGTGCTGATTTCCGGCATCAGTCTGGCGGGCTATACCGCGCTGCAAGTGGTGGGGACACGCTATGGTGCGCCGTTACTGGGATTTTTCGGCGGTCTCGTTTCCAGCACCGCGACCACGCTGATTTATGCGAAACAGGGAAAACTTAATTCGTCCATGTCTTATCTGGCCGCATCGGTGATTCTGATTGCCAGTCTGGTCGTCTTGCTGCGGTTGATGATCCTCAGTGCCGTGGTGGCCTACGGCACGCTGCCCACCCTGTTTCCGGTGCTGGCAGGCGGTCTGGTATTCGGTTTGATTGTGGCGTTGTACAACTGGCGCAAGATGGACAAGGCCAGTGAGCTATTCATGCCGGAAACCAGCAATCCCGCTGAATTGCACACCGCGATCGGCTTCGGCTTGCTGTACGTGGCCGTTTTGCTCGGTTCAGCCTGGATGAAAGATATTGCAGGCTCACAGGGTTTGTACATCGTCGCGCTGGTGTCCGGCCTGACCGATGTGGATGCCATCACCCTGTCCAGCCTGCGTTTGTTCAACCTCGGCCAGTTGAGCGCACACCAAACCGTCACCGCCATCACCATTGCTTTCCTCTCCAATCTCACCTTCAAATTCGGTCTGGTGGTTTTTCTGGGTGGGCGGACGCTCGCCAGGCATATTTCCATCGGTTTTGCCGCCATCGCTTGCGGGGTGCTGATAGGCCTGTTTGCGCTATAATCACGCCCTTTTAGCCACACCTAGTTCAGGAAAAATCATGGAAGCCGAACAAATCAATGCCCTTAATAATCAACTTCAAGATTTAGCCCTGCGCAGCGCCGAATTACGGAGGTATCTTTGACTACGATACCAAGCAGGAACGTCTGACCGAAGTTTGCGAACTCGCTGAAGACCCCGCCATCTGGCAGGACGCCAAGCGTGCGCAGGAATTGGGCCGCGAGCGCAAGATGCTGGAAGGCGTGGTACTCGGTCTGGGTAAAATTCAGCAAGACCTTGCAGACGCCGCCGAGCTGTTTGAAATGTCGCAGGCGGAAAATGACGACGAGTCGTTGGACAGCACGGCTGCCGACATTCAGGATATCGAGAAACGCGTCGCGGAGATGGAATTCCGCCGCATGTTCAATCATCCTATGGACCCGAACAGCTGTTTTATCGACATTCAGGCGGGTTCAGGCGGCACCGAGGCGCAGGACTGGGCCTCCATGCTGCTGCGCATGTATCTGCGTTACGCCGAGCGCAAAGGCTTCAAGATTGAAATTCTGGAGCAATCCGACGGTGAAGTCGCCGGTATCAAGGGCGCATCGATCAAGATCATCGGCGAATATGCTTTCGGACATTTGCGCACCGAGACCGGTGTACATCGTCTGGTGCGCAAATCGCCCTTCGATTCCGGCAACCGTCGCCACACCTCGTTTTCCAGCGTATTCGTTTATCCGGAAGTGGACGACTCGATTGAAATCGACATCAACCCGGCCGATCTGCGCGTGGATACCTATCGCGCTTCCGGTGCCGGTGGACAGCACATCAACAAAACCGATTCGGCTGTGCGTATCACCCATATACCGACCAATATCGTGGTGCAATGCCAGAGCGACCGTTCGCAACACCGCAACCGCGCCGAAGCGATGGCGATGCTTAAATCGCGCATGTATGAAGAGGAATTGCGCAAGCGCAATGCCGAGAAGCAGGCCATGGAAGACGGCAAGACCGATATCGGCTGGGGGCATCAGATCCGCTCTTACGTGCTGGATCAGTCGCGTATCAAGGACTTGCGTACCAATTTTGAGGTCGGCAATACTCAGGGTGTGCTGGACGGCGATCTGGACGACTTTATCTCGGCCAGTTTGAAACAGGGCGTTTAACCGGACAAAAATATCTGTCAGTATTAATGCTTATTATTTAGATACTTACAACATATTTCTAACTATATTATGAAGACAATAGTTAACTCGCGGTTAATTTTCGGATTGCACAGGCTTTAAATTATGTCTGAACAAAACTCACTGGTTGAATTTCTGGCGCCCGGCATCGTTCCCGAAGATGTTCCGCAATTCTTCCCGCTGTTTTCCGCCAAACCGCTGATAGGCGCGATGATCGCGCTGTTTCGCGGCGGTGATGAAGAGGTGCTGGTGCGCCTGGTGGTGTTGCGCGAAATAGGTCTGCGGGCGGATGCGCCGGACTGGTCGCCGCGCGAACTGGAGTCGCACTTCGCGTTTTTCGCCACGGCCAAACTCAATACCGTACTCGGCCGTCTGCGCGAGCACGAGCTGTTGCTCTGGAATGCAGAGGGCCGTGTTTATCGCCTGTCCAGTGCCGGGCGTATGGTGTTGGCGGCACTCTCCAATCTGTTGTCGTTCAGTACCGAACAGGATAGCGAGCTGGGATTTTATGCGGCGCAAATCGCAGCCGGATCGGCGGTAGGCAAGCTCTCCCCCGAAGCCCTCGCACACCTGCTGGCGCGGCTTGCCGAACTGGAGAGCGAATTCGAACAGGCGATCACCTCCGGCTCGGAATTCCGTCTGCGCTCGGCACAGAACAAGCTCGAATCCGTGCAGCAATGGATGAGTAAAGCCAACGAGGTGATGAAAAATCTCGGCGTTTCCGGATTTCCGGATGATGCCAGTTGGCGGCTGGCGCAGGAAATCGGCAATCGCCAGTCTCGCCTCGACCGCATGTCTTCGATTTTTCAGCGCGAACTTGCGGCTATCGCCCGTCAGCAGGTGCATTTATCACAGGGCGGACTCTCCTCGTCAGAACTGGCCGGCTGGCTCAAGGAACGCTCGCTGGATACGCTCGTCGCTCTGGCAGAGGGTCAGCTTGCCGTCACCCCCGAACCGGGCTTTATCCTGTTTGACGTGATGCTCGATAACACCGAAGAATTTTTTGAGCGCGAACAACCCGGAAAGCGTATTTCCCTGCTTCCTGCTCCCGCCGAAATCGAATACATCAGCGACATTGCTGTTGAGCCACCCCCGCAACTGGCCGCCCTCGCCCGCCTGCTGGAAAATTTGCAGCAAACCATGTCGGCTACCGATGCGGTTGTCGGCGACAATTTCAGTGCCGCTTCTTACCGCCTTTCCTTGCTGACCTTCATCGGTGAGCAAAATGTCGATCCTGAGTTGGCACAACTTGCGGCCTTGCCGCTGACGCTGCGCTGGGACGATGAACTGAATGCGGTGCATCGCAACGAAGTGGCTGCCATCAGCGCAGGCGAACTCATCCCCTTGAAGGAAAAATCAGAATGAATCACGACTCCGCCGCGCGTCTGATCGCGCGTTTGATCGCGCAGCGCTACTTGCCGCGCGAAGATACCGAAATACGCCGCTTGCTGGTGGACAGCAGTTTTCACGATGAAGTGAAACAACGTCTGGCTGCCTGCGGACTACGCCTGCTGGCCCAGCCCTTTGCCGCTCACGTCAGTGTCGCCCTGTTACGCGAGACCGAGGGTGCAGTGTTTGAACAGAATGACACCTGGCAAGCCAGCAACATCGGCCTGCCCAAGGATGCCGTGGCGTTGCTGGTGATTTTATGGGCGCTGATTATCCTGCCCAAACGCGAACGGCAATTATCCAGCGAAGCCGCACAACAGGATGCGCAGAGCGAAATGTTTGAAAACGTCAAACTCACGCCGCTGGCGCATGAAGCCTCGCGAGGCATTGCGGTGAATGTGCTGCTGGAAGATTACGGTAAATTGCTGGGCGGTCGCGTGCGCATCCAGCAATTCGCCCTGCCGCAATTGTCCCGACTGGGCTTCATCGATCTGCGCAACAAGGTCATCCATGAAGGCCCGCTGCTTGATCTGGCTTTCGACTATGCCGAAATGGCACCGCGTATCCTGCAAGGCGCGCTGGCCGATTTGCTCAAACAGCGCGGCGTGCTAGCCGATGTAGAGACGACTGAGGAGACCGACTGATGTTTCGCCTGCTTGAACTGGAAACTGTGCATTGGGATTACTGGCAGCGTTTCAAATTGCCGCTGGATGCCTCCATTATCACTATCGTCGGCCCCAACGGCTCCGGCAAGACCACCTTGCTGGATGCGCTGCGCACGCTGCTGGCGCTCGATTGTTCGAAAAAGCGCGACTACAAACGCTATGTGCGGCGCAACGGCGAGGATTTCTGCTGGCTGCGCGGCGTGGTGGATAACCAGCGCGCCGTCGGCTCAAGCCGCCGCCCGTTCAGCATCCCCTACCAGAACGACAAAATCACGCTGGCCTGCCGCATCGACAAAAAAGGCGGCGACTGGGTGCGCAAGTACTGGGTTGCCGAAGGCGAAGTCGCGCTGGAAGACATCGAGCAACAGGGGCAGGAATTCGGCGTGCGCGACTACCAGCGTTTGCTGCACAGCGCCGGCCTTTCCCCCGCCATCGCCCGCGTGCTGTCGCTGGAACAGGGGCAGACCGACAAGCTGTGCGAACTGTCCTCACGCGAATTACTCGACCTGGTTTTTCAGGTGTTTGGCGACAAGGATGTGCTGGAACGTTATCAGGAAGCGCGCCATCATCAGGAACACACCTCGCGCGAACTGGATGCCGTGCAAAATCAGCTGGAAGCCCTGGGCAACAGTCTGGAGCGGCACGAGCAGAAAGTGAATCGCTACCTCGAATGGCACAAATTGAACGAGGAAAATACCCTGCTGGCATCTGAAACACGCCCGCGTCTGGAGCATTATTTGCTGCAAAAAGAAGCGGCGAGTGCGGCGCACACGCTGCACAGCCTGCGTCGCGACTGGCGCGCAAAACGTGCCGAAAGACATGCATGGGCACTGGATATTCAGGTTGGGCAGCAAACCCTGCAAGCCGCGCAACTGCGCAAACAGGCCGCACATGAAAATGAGCAGGCGCAACAACGCGCGTTGAATACCCTGAACCGCGAGCTGGGCAACTGGGAAACGATCGTCAAACAGCATGAGCAATTGTTGCAACAGGCTGCCGACAGCGCGAACGGCAAAGTGGCCGATGCCCGCGAGCTGGTACAACTGGAAAACGAGCGCGACCAGCGGCGTTTACGTATTGCCGAACTGGAGCAGCAGCAGCACACGCTCGACGAGACGCTGGAAAACCTCGCTGCGGGCCGACGTTCCGATCCCGCCGATGTCGCCGCGTTCCGCCATGCCCTGAACAGCGCCGGAATCGGGCACGATATGCTCACCGATCTGGTGGAAATCATTGATCCCGCCTGGCAGGCGGCGGTGGAAGCGGTACTCTCGCCGTTTGCACACATCGTGTTGCTGGGCAAAGACAAGGATGCAGAGGCCGCCATGGCACTGGGCGAGAAGCTGCGCTACCGTCATTTCATCGTGCCTGAGCGCACACAACCCGGCCTGGCACCGCAAGGCTCATTGATGGAAGTGGTGCAGTTTACAAAACCCGTGCCGGAATGGTTGTTGCGCCTGCTGGAACGCATCCGCCGGGTAGAAGACGTGAATGCCGGGGCCAGATTGCCTCGCGGAGAGGACTGGATTACCCGTCAGGGCTATTTGCGTGAGCGTCGCGGTGGGCGTTTTGCCGCGCCGGAGCAGGCACGTTTTGGCAAGGCCAGACTGGAATCCTTGCGCCAGCAACGCGCCGATCTGGAGAAAGCCCTGGCTCCGCAACGTCTGCAACGCGATGAATTGACCGCGCGCATCCGTAGTCTGCAAGCGCAACTGGCAGGAGAGAACGCGGGCGCGCAACTGGCGTCACGCGGGGCGGAATTTGCCGAAGCGCGACAAAATTACGATGTGCTGGTCATCAAGCGTCGTGATAACGGCGTGTATCAGGCACAACAGGATCGCGAACAGGCCGATGAGGCTGTCGTTGCGGCACTGGGTGCGCTGGAAAAAATCCGGCTGATGATGCAGCGCCTGGACAAGGACATTGCGGACAAGGAAAATCGCGCCGCACGCGAAGAGCAGATTCGTCGTTTGCAGCGTCTGCGCCACGACAGACGAATGATGCCCGTGGCCTGGCGTGATGCGGCTGCGAATCAGCAAATTGCCGAACAATGGCGCGACAGCACCAACATCGAGAGGCGCCAGCACGAAATCGAAGCGCGTTTCGCCGATGAATCCTGGGAGACCGATGCCAGTGTAGTGGCTTTGCGCGACAAGATACGCGACGACTATCAGCGTCAGGAAAGTGACCTCTCTCATCGCCGCCGCGACAACGAGATGGCGCGCAGCCAGACCGATGCGGCGCGCGAACAATACATCGCCGTGCTGCGTTACACCGTCAACCGCTATGTGAAGAATCTCAAGTCGCTGGGCGAGATGGCCGGCATACGGGTGGAACACGAACCGGTGATGCTGGCTGGCGACGATGTCACGCTGGCGCAGGCAGGGCTGGCGGTGCGTTTCGATTTTGACGAAAAGGGCTTCATGGGCATGAACGACGGCGATGCTTCCGGCGGTCAGCAGGTGATGAAGTCACTGGTGCTGCTGGTCGGCCTGATGATGGAAGAGTCGCGCCCCGGCGGATTCGTGTTTATCGACGAACCGTTCGCGCATCTCGACATCGTCAACATCGAACGCGTCGCCTCCTTCCTCAAGGCCACCCGCGCGCAATACCTGCTCACCACGCCGGTCACGCACAACGTCAATGTCTTCGATCCTTCCCTGCTGACGCTGGTGACTTCCAAGAAACGCGCAGGCAGTCACTGGGCGCCGCGCATCGTGGTGATGGTGCGTGAACGCGACTGATACCCTTCTGATCGAGCCGCTGGACGGTCGCGCCGTATGCAAAAAGCGCCGCCGCCACCGTGCTGAAACGGCCACGCAGCTGGCGTTGATGCCTGCCGAATGGCGAGAACTGCTGACCCGCTGGGTCAAGCGCGGTGGAAACAGCCGCTACGAAACCCTGCTCAAGGATGCCGGAACCACCAATCTGGTGCTGGCTGAAACCCTGCTGGAATGGTTGTTGCGCCAGGGCTGGGCCATCGTCATCGAAGAGCGCAAGCTGGGCGAGTGGTGGCCGCAGTCCGTCGAACTGCGCAATCTGCCGCAACTGCGCGCCAGTCTGGGCATCAGTGACAGGGAGCAGGAGGCGCTGCGCTGGCAAACTTTGCGCGCGGATTTGCATACCCAATGCGGCGACTCGCTCGCCCCGGCCCTGTTAGCCCTTGACGAACTGCCCGTGCATCGCGCCCTCGCCCGCTTAGATCTCATCGCCGCCTTGCAACACTGGCAGGAGGCGCAGCAAAGCGGCACCCGCCGGGATTTTGCGCTGGCGGCGCGCGACGACACCAAAGGCGTCAGCGAATCGGAATGGAGCTGGCTGGAGCAGACGCTGGATCTGGCGGAATTTCATATCGAACGCCACACGCCCCTGTTGCTGATTTCGGCCAGCTTGACCCTGAATCTGCCGAACGGAAAACTTGATCTGGGCGCTTGTGCCGATTTTGCCGCCCTGACGCCTGCCACGCTACAAGGCGTCAGCGCTATATCGGGAAAAGTGAGCCGCTGGCAACTGGTCGAGAACCGCACCAGTTTTGAGCGTGTCGCCCGTCAACGCGCATCAGATGTCGGCGTGATCTGGCTGCCCGGCTATCCTCCCGGCTGGTGGTGCAACGCCGTCAGACGATTGCTGGCGCTGGCCCCTGCCCCCGCGCAAATCGCCTGCGACCCCGATCCGGCCGGTATCTGCATCGCCCTCAAAGCCGCCGAACTCTGGCAGGAACGGCATATCGAATGGCTGCCGTGGAAAATGTCAGCGGATGATCTCGCCAGCCTGCGGGTACGCAAACCGCTGAATGAAGCCGACTTACTACAGCTTGCCGCGTTGCAAAAAATGCATCTACTGCCCGCCCGGTTGGCTGAACTGGCGGCATGGATGATGGAGAATGGCGAAAAGGGCGAGCAGGAAGGGTTTATATAATGGTTTCAGTGCGTTAAGCATGCGCGGAGGCTGTGGTACCCAGCGGTATAGTGTAGGAACGGACAC
This sequence comes from Gallionella sp., assembly GCA_030652475.1. Taxonomy (GTDB): domain Bacteria; phylum Pseudomonadota; class Gammaproteobacteria; order Burkholderiales; family Gallionellaceae; genus Gallionella. The sequence continues at coordinate 12,116 of JAUSAO010000112.1, forward strand.
GCAGAGGTTCTTGGCCACGTCCTTGGGCGGAACGCCGCTGGCCAGCAGCTTTTTGGCGGACTCGATCTTGCTGTCGGTCATCTTTGGGCTTGCGACCGCCTTTGCGGCCAAGCTGACGGGCAACATCCAGCCCGGCGCGGGTACGCTCGACGATTAACTCCCGCTCCATTTCTGCGAGACTGTCCATGACGTGGAAGAAGGAACGATCAGATGGTGCGCCGGTGTCGATGGCGTCGGTCAGGCTCTTGAATTGAACGCCCTACTTGTGAAATTCACCAACCAGATCAACTCGTTGCTTGATGCTGCGACCCAGCCGATCCAACTTCCATACGACCAGTGTATCTCCCTCACGCAGCATCTCCTGTGCTTTAACTAAGGAAGCGCTGATTTATTCGGTTTTGTCGTTGATAAAACTACTAGCCATTCCACTAAGCCACCATACAACGGTGGCAAGTGGCTGGTTATCCCGCGCATAAGTAGTGACTTTGCAATCGTTTTTTTGATTGCTTAGTCAATA
>JAUSAO010000116.1 GCA_030652475.1 Gallionella sp.
CGCCGGATTTCGGCTATGACTTCCATAGATAACACTCCAGTTTCTCCGGCACAAATACCGGATGGTTACACACCCCGGGGTGGAAACTATTGGACGCTGTTTACCCCGGAAATCTGGAAAGTTTTGCACGCTGTTTTGCACATGACATTCGGTTGACTTCCGCTCCCGCAACCTTACAATCCCCATAAATACCGCTTGCCCCGCGGTTCAGTCCAACAAGGTTTGTCCGCCGCCAACAGGTTCGGGGCTCTTGCAGGATTGGGTGGGGCGGCGGATAAACGCTATTCGTTAGGCACCAACCAACATCCTCCCGAAAAAAACTGGAAAGTCCAGCTATGGCAAATCGCAATGAATCAAGTTTCGGAACACGTTTTGAAAAGTCTCTTAAGGAATTGGAGCGAACGCGCACGCTCAGGCCAGTTCGTAATGTATTGCTGTTCTCTTCCTATGCTCTCCTTGCAGTAGCCGTAGTGCTATTAATTTCCAGAGGAAACAAGAATATTGTTGTTTATGTCGCACTAACAAGCATGCTGTCTGGTGTCTTGGTGGCAGCCATCGACACCTATATTTCAAAGGTCTATAAACGAGGCGAAGTAATAAAAAATGAGTTAGAAATAGCAGAAGCCGCATCAAAAATAGAAGAAAACACAAAAAATACTTCAGGAAAAATACCTTTGACTGTCGGTTTCCTGAATTTGGATGGTGAGCACTTGGACAGAATAATCCTCGAAGATGCTTCAAAAATGTCTGGCATTTTCTTGCGAACGGTGTTTGCCAGAAAAGGGCAATCACCAGAATCGGAAATTCTTTTCATTTACGCCAACCTCGACGAAGCCGGGTCGTTTGAAAACAATCGCTCTGAAAGTGTTAGGCAGATCGCTCAAAAATCCAACGCATCGATTGTCATTCTTGCATCCCCTAATGATTCGGATCGCATTAAAGCTGCTGTAAATTTTCCTGGTCCTAAAACTTCAAACATTGTTTTTACTATTGATAGAAAAGGGGCTGCATTTGGTCAGTTTTTTAAGACTCTATTTCAGAACATGCGTGGCGGCGAAGATATGTTGAGCAGTTGGGTTGCACTGGCGCCACAAGGCCCACAGAGTTCGTCAGCAAATGTCCCCGTGACAATACTTGTCGCAGAGGCGGGAAAGCTGGCTTTTCCGACTTGAATATGGCTCACAACATTTCCGTCGAGAGGGACGGTTTGCAATCTGCGCCTGCAAATCCCCTCCGCCGCTTTGCGGCTCCGACCGCCCCACACGTCAAACGTTAGGCATTACATCTATCCCGCATATGAAAACTCACATCTTTTCCATTCTTGCACTAACAGTGATTATCAAAATATTGTTCCACAAGGATATTGGCATAACTCTTGTGGTCGCGTCGTTTATATATATAGTAGGAATGCTGCCATGGCTTGCATGGGAATTCGCAACAAAGAAGATATTTAAAAAAGAATCAAACACAAGCCGTCTTCTAAAGATGGCAAATGATAAAACCCTTCAGAAGAAGATCAAACTATCAAACACCGTATTTCTAAACTTCCCAAATCTGCCAAGCGATAAAGATCTAAAAAGCAGTGAAATAAAGGATATAAAAATAAAAATCCAAGCAGGGCAAAAAAGCAAAAAAGACTTCATAGTTAAAATAACAAACATCGGGCACCATACATTCAAAAACATAGATATTGATATAAAAAACATCCTGCTTTGGGCTGAAAGCTTTGGAGTCGATACAACTCACATGCCAAGCGATTTTCAATACGGCACGACCGCCGATTGCAAAGCCGAAGAAATAAAACCAAATGAAACCATCGAGATAGGCATAGCAGGCTATGGCTCACACGAACAATATGATCTAGAGCGCATCCGATATGCAAAAATCTCATTCAGTAGCCCCGAAAAAGAAAAACTGCACATCCCTTATTGGGTTGAAATTGTTGTTGATTTGCCAAACTCGACAACAGAGAATACCTAACGATTAAGGTTAGATCGTGATCGCGAAGCGAGCCGCGATCTGAACCGTTTGTTGGACGAGCCCGGCAGTGCTGCTGTGAACCTTGTTATGGAAATATCTCTCTGACTGTGGCGGTGCGCTGAGGCGTGTTACTCGCTGCGCCCCGAAATTCACCGCTAAAAGTTGCCATTGCAGCAACCGCTTCTGCCAAATCTGCCGTTCCCGGTAAATTTTGACCTGATTTGCCCTGTTTGCAGGGCGAGTGTACCCGTGCCTGCCGGGTAAGACAGGTTGGCGGAGCGTATTGTGTTACATGGCTGTCTCCCGATCCGACGCAGTTGTTCGTAATCGGTTAAGGCAGGGTGCAATGCGGGTTCGGATGATTTCCATGGCTCCGCCGCAACATTTGCAGCGTATCGCCGGCCGTGGCATCGGCGGCGGGAGTACAACCCGTTTGAGCAGTTGCACCAGCCGAATCAACTTGCTGTTGGGATGCAGGAAGCCGAAGTTGCGGGCGCGGCGGTAACCCTTGGGCAGGATGTGTTGCAGGATCAGGCGCAGAAATGCCACACCGCTGAGGGTGCGGGTTTCAGTCCGTTTGGTCTGGCTGTTTTGGTAACGGAACGTCACCCATCCGTTGTCGCAGGACAGGATATCTTTCTCCTGAATCACGCCCCGATACAAATAACGCCCCAGATAGACCAAGGCCTTTTCGCCCGTGCCGACTCCCTTGCAATCTACCACCCAATCGGCGGGATACGCGCCAGGCAGTTTCAACCCCGCCTGTTTGATACTCGCCAGCATCTTGGCGCGAAACACTTTTGCCAGTGCGGCATGATTGAACAGGTAGTTGCCGTCCTTGTTGCGCCACCGCCGCTGTTTTTTGTCAAACGCGGCAGATGGCATCACCAGATGCACATGCGGATGGTAGTCCAGCCGACGGTTGTGGGTATGCAGCACCGTCACAGCACCCGTGCTGCCGTGCAGTTTCTTGTCGTTCTGGCTGAAGGTATTGACCGTCTCCCACGCGCAGCGGGTGATCAAGTCATAGATCACTCGCTGGTTGTGCCAGGCCAGCGCACGGAACTGGGCGGGCAAGGTGAACGTCACCATGAAGTAATGGCCGGGAATCAGCTTTTGCATCTGCTGATCTATCCAGCGTTGCGATTCGTGCGCCTGGCAATGCGGACATGAACGGTGACCGCAGGATAACCAATCACTTGGCAGCTTGCTGCCTTAGTGAGATGGCTAGTAGTTCCATCAATGTGGCAAAAAGCTTTGTTCAGGGCAATCATCACAGGCCAGTTGCATCTTGGGGCTCATGCTGCTGCGGCAAGTTTGCAAGGCGGTTAACGCTGCCCTTTGGCTGGGCAATAAGCCATGTTTATCTTGCGCAATCAATTCGGCAGCATAGGAAGCAACGATGTGTGCCAGCCGGATCATTTGACGTTACCCCAAGAGATCCGGATTTGCCCGATCAACTGATTGAGACGTGCGCAGCTGTTGAGTTGACGTTGTTCGGTGAGGTGGGTGTAGCGGAGGGTGGTGAGAATGGACAGATGCCCGAGAATCTTCTGTACTTCCAGCAGGTCAACGCCTGCTTCGATCAGATGAGTTGCATAACTGTGGCGCAGGCTGTGCGGCGTAATTCTTTTTTTAAACCACAATCCTGAGCGACCTGGCGCAAGGTGGTCTGAATGCCGCCACGATCCAACGGGGTGGTAGCCAGATGCGAATTCTTGCGTCCGCCCAGTCGGTTGGGGAAAAGCAACAGCGGGTTGCGGTGTGTTTGCCAGAAACGGCGCAATACCTGCAAGGTGTTCTCCGGCAACGGCACGAAACGGTCGCGATTGCCTTTTGCGTTACGAATCTGCACGCGCATCCGATCCGCATCAATATCGCCGACTTGCAAGCGCAACCCTTCGCCCAAGCGCAGTCCCATGCTGTACAGGGTGAAGAAAAACACCCGGTAACTCAGTACTCGCGTTGCCATGAAAATCTGTTGCGCCTGCGGCACGGTAACAATGTCAGGCAACGCAAATGACTTGGGCGGTTTGACCAAATCCGCGCCCGGCCAGGGTTTATCCAGCACCGTTAATTTTCAGATTGCCCGCCCAGCCGCAAACCTCACAGTGATAGCGCTTAATCGGGATAAGCGGACTAATTAAGCGATCAACAATGCGACGTTTCACACGATTTACGTCCGGTGCCTTGCAGACCGGACAATGACGCTTGGAGGTTCGAACAGGAAACAACGAATGACTGCTTAAGCGAAAAACCTTAGTCACAATAAACACCCCCCGGTGAAAAATGTATGGCTATGCGTTAAATTAATCAAACAAGCAATTGATTTAAACCCGGATTGTCCATTAGGCCAAACAAAGTGTCATTCCCGCGAAAGCGGGAATCCAGATAATTAAATATTTTCGCGAAGCGGACAAAGCCTTGGTTTAGTCCACTTCGCGGCGTATTTTTTGCTGGATTCCCGCTTTCGCTGGAATGACGACGCTAATGGATTATTTGGGTTAAATAAAAACACACCAACCTTCTTGAATTTCATTCTACAAGCGGGGGTAACAATTTAATATAGGCCGGATGGTCTATGCATTTCATAAAAAATACTGCAACACTTTAAATACAAAGGGAAAAATCAAAATCCGCTACTTCATCAGCGCCGACAACTCCGCTTCGCTGAAGCCAGCCTCACGCCGGGCAGACAAATTAAATGGGCCGCGCAGCGCGGGGGCGGCATGTTCCACGGCAAGACGGGCGTAGGTCTCCAGCGGCTCAAGATCGCGCTGCTCACACAGAAATCCATACCAGCGGTTGCCGATGGCAACATGGCCTATTTCATCGCGCAGGATGATGTCCAGTATCGCGGCTGCCGCCGTGTCGCCCACCTGCGCGAGCTTGGCGCGTACCGATGGCACGGCATCCAGTCCTCTGGCCTCCATCGTTCGCGGCACCAGCGCCATGCGTGCCAGCACATCGTGCCGAGTTTTGTCGGCCATTTCCCACAGACTGCTATGACCCGGGAAGTCGCCATAGGCATAACCCAGCCCTTGCAGATGTCCGGACAGCAAACTGAAATGCAATGCCTCCTCGTCGGCGACCTGCAGCCAGTCAGCGTAATAATCGCAGGGCATTCCGGCAAAACGCCAGATCGCATCCAGTGCCAGATTGATCGCGTTAAATTCGATGTGCACCAGCGCATGAATCAATGCGGCCCTGCCCTCGGGCGTGTTCATGCTGCGGCGCTTGACCAGGAGCGGCGATACCAGCTCAGGTTTGTCAGGATGACCGGGGATAGGCTGCGACCCGGCCAAATCCGCCTGACTATCCAGCACGCTCTGCCCTGCACGCCAGCTTTCCGCCAGTCGTCGCACCCCTTCCGCCTTGCGGGCGGCATCCGGCTCGGCAAGCCAGAACAGCGCAGCCTGCCTTAATTCTGTTGCTTGATTATTCATCATTCCGCCTTGTTCAGCATCGCTTTCAGTCTAGCCAGCTTATCCATACCTTCATCCTTGCTCACCACGGGTATTGCATCTGCGTGACCACCGGCATAGATCAACTCACTGGCCGGCATTTCTTCCAGAAATCGGCTGGCTTCGCACAGCGCCCAGTCCTTGCCGCGACGGCGACGGTTGCAGTAGCTGATCTGCAGGCTACGTTCTGCGCGGGTAATGCCGACATACATCAACCGGCGCTCTTCTTCTATACCCTTCTCGTCGCTGTCGCGAAACGGCAGGATATCTTCTTCCGCACCGATGATAAACACATGCGGAAATTCCAGCCCCTTGGCGGCATGCAGCGTGGACAGCGAGACGGCATCCGGTTCCTGATTCTTACCTTCGAGCATATTAATCAGTGCAATGGTCTGCACCATATCGAGCAGCGATTTTTCGTCGGCCTCTGCCTTGCGTTTGAGCCAGCCGATGAAATCATCGACGTTTTTCCACTTGACCTCAGCCTGCCTTGATTCGTGTGTGTCGTACAGCCAGGTTTCGTAATTGATCGCGCGCAGCAGCTCATCGAGTAATTCGGCACACGGATCGGCATCCGCCCTGTTCTCGAGGCGACTGATGAAGCGGCAGAATAACATCAGGTCTTCGTGCTGACGCGGCGGCAGCAACTGTTCCATCTGCGCCTCAAACGCCGCCTCGAACAGGCTGATATGGCGCGTTCCCGCATAGCTGCCCAGCTTCTCCAGCGTAGTATTGCCGATGCCGCGCTTGGGGCTGGTGATGGCGCGAATAAAGGCGGGATCGTCGTCCGGGTTGGCAATCAGACGCAAATACGCGGTAATGTCCTTGATCTCGGGCTTGTCGAAAAACGAGGTGCCGCCACTGACGGTATAGGGCACGCGCTGGGCGCGTAACTGCTCCTCGAAGGCGCGCGACAAGTAATTGCTGCGATACAGAATCGCGTAATCGGAAAAATGGGTCTGATGCTCGAATTTGTGTGTAATCAGTTTCATCACCACACTCTCGGCCTCGTGCTCGTCATCCCGTGCGGCATAGATGCGTATTGGGTCACCGATTCCGTGATCGCTCCACAGCTTCTTCTCAAACACCTTGGTATTATGATTGATCAGATGATTGGCCACTTTGAGGATGCGCTGCGATGAACGGTAATTCTGTTCCAGCTTGATGACGCGCAGATTGCTGTAATCGGTACGCAGATTATGCAGATTCTCCACGCTCGCACCGCGCCATGCATAGATCGCCTGATCATCGTCGCCCACTGCGGTGAACGCGGCGCGCTTGCCCGCCAGCAATCGGGTCAACTGATACTGGCAATCATTGGTATCTTGATATTCGTCTATCAGCAGATAGCGCAGCTTTTGTTGCCAGCGCAACAAGGCTTCAGGATGCTGGTTAAACAGCACCACCGGCAGGTGTATCAAATCATCGAAATCCACCGCCTGATAGGCGCGCAAGGTTTCCTGATAACGCATATAAAGGCGCGCACAGGCTTCCGCTTCCACGCTATCTGCATTGACCACCGCCTGCTCCGGCGAGATGAACGCCGATTTCCAGTTCGACAGCTGCGTCTGTATATCCCTGACCTCCTGCTTGTCGCCGGAGTTGGTCAGCTCCCCGATAATTTTGAAGGTATCGCTGGAATCAAATATCGAAAACTGCGGCTTATACCCGAGCAATTTAGCCTCGGCGCGCAAGATATTCATGCCCAGCGAATGGAAGGTGCTGACCACCAGCCCCTTGGCGTTCTTGCCCTGCAACAAAGTACCGACGCGCTCGCGCATCTCGTTGGCGGCCTTGTTGGTAAAGGTGATCGCCGCGATGTTGCGCGCCTGATAGCCACATTCCTCGACCAGATACGCGATCTTGTGCGTGATCACCCGCGTCTTGCCGCTACCCGCACCCGCCAGCACCAGTAGCGGACCGTCGAGATACATTGCCGCTTCGCGTTGTACGGGATTGAGTTTACTTAACATTGTTCGCAGTGGTTTGGAGAAAATACCTGGGCCGCCATGATAGCAAACCGTCGAAGCCGCATATAAATATCCCTCGAATACAAAGCGGCATCCATTTCACAATGAATGCCGCTTTGAACAACCGGGTCAATTCTACTTGACGACGCTGTCTATCGTGATACTCAGCCCCTTGCTGCCCGGCGTGACGATACCCGCCGAACCTTCCAGATCGCCTGGCTGAGCCATAGGCGAGCCTGACTTGGAGATACGAGCCAACACGACCACTTTGTCAAAGGCTGAGAGCTTCATTTCCGGCTGCATCGCCATACTGTCATCGAGCGTAAACGCTAGCGGCAAGTCTTTGACCTGCTTGCGTAACGCGGCGAGCGGCATCTTCGGGCCCTCGGCTGCACGCGCCAGGATAAAGACAAAATCGTCTGGTGCAGCTTTTGCCAGCAGTGCCGGACTCAGCGACACACGACCGGTAATTGCCATAGCCGGATTGTCCGCAACCTTTGCAGGCGCATCCGTCGCTGACAGTTTCGCCAACTTTTCCTTGCCGCCCTTTTGTATGACCAGGAATTCGCGCGCCTGATTGATTCCATCACGGATCATTTGCACATCAGGATAATCGGGTGGCAACAGGGTAAGCAGTTTTTGCCAATGCGTGATGGTCGCGACATAATCACCGCGTTCCATGCCCGCCGACCCGGCCAGCGCCAGAGCCGAGGTATTTTCCGGATCCAGTGCCAGCGCCTTGCTGAGCAGCTTGGTCGGCTCACCCAGCAACGATTGTCCGTTTCTCATTGCCATGGCATCCGCATAATTGGCCCAGATTTGTGCCTCACCCGGTACCAGCGTGACCAGTTGTTGGTACGCCCGTACCGCATCATCAAAACGTTGCAATTCGCTATAGGAACGTGCCAGTGTCAACCATCCGTCCGGGTTTTCCGGCAATTTCACCATCTTGGCTTCCAGTTCAATCAGCGCGGCTTCCGAGCGTATCGAGCCAAAACCATCTGCAACTTCGCTTTGCTGTTCTTTCGGCAGCAATGCCTTACTGTTGCCGATGGCAAGGTATAGCAACACACTGGAAAGCGGAAGCAACACCAGCAATACCAGCGCCAGAACTCTGGCTGGATTGCGCGCTGCCATTGCAGGAGCGTCCGTCGTTTTTACTTCATCGAGCAGACGCACTTGCAATTCACGTCTGCCCTGCTCAAAAGCCTCTTGAGTCAGCAGGCTATTTTTCAGGTCTGCTTCAAGTTCTGTTGACTGATCACGCAAAATTTCAAGGTTGGCGGCATCACGCAAGACATCGTTAGTTCCCACCGACTTACGCCACAGCGGCCACACCACAAAAGGCAGTGCTGCTATCAACAGCACGGCAGTTAGTATCCAGAATAAGGTCATGCTTGAGCGTCTTTCTCTTGATTTGATGTGACAGTCGTTTGTTCAGATGCGGAATTTTCATTCAATAATTCAGCGACGCGTTGTTCATCCTGCGCGGAAAGTTGGGCTTCCACCAACAACCCTTTACGCTTTCTCAATTGATATACCAATATTCCGCCCCCCACAAACAACAGGATGAACGGTGCCGACCACAAAGGTATCGTTTCCTTATCTACAGGCGGATCAAACAGTACCGACTTGCCAAAACGTTCGACCAGAATATCGAGGATTTCCTGGTCACTCGCGCCTGCCGTCATCTTCTCGCGCATGATCTGACGCACGTCATTAGCCCAGTCGGAATGCGAGTTGGATACCGGCTCGCTTTGACAAACCAGACAACGCACCTTTTCAGCCAGATGCATCATGCGTCTTTCCATGACAGGGTCATCCGCCATATCCTTTGCTAAACCGGCAAAAGCAAAGGCGGGCAACAACAGTGCGATCATCAACAGGTATTTCATTGGGCTTGCAACTCCGCGACGAGTGGAAGAATTTTTTCCTGTAAATTTTTCGTGTTCAGGGCGCCGATCAGTTTATATTTGATGGTGCCCTGCTTGTCGATCACATAAGTTTCAGGGACGCCGTAAACGCCGTAATCAAAGCCTACCTTGCCATCGGCATCCGCGATGACCAGAGTATAAGGATCACCCGATTTACGCAGTGTAGCTTCGCCATCTTCGCGCTTGTCCTTGTAGTCCAAGCCAACAATCGGCACGATGTTTTTCCGTGATAAATCCATCAGCAACGGATGTTCGTCCTTGCAAGCGCCACACCATGAGGCCCACACATTCAGCAACCATACCTGGCCCTGCATCTGTTGCGGCGAGAATTGCTTGTTCGCGTCATGCAACAACGGCAACACGAAGGCAGGGGCAGCCTTGCCGACCAGCGGTGAGGGCACTTCGCGCGTATCACGCCCAAGACCCACATACAAAAAGCCTGCCAATACCAGAAAAATCACTAACGGAAGTATGAAACGCATCATGATGTTTGCCCTTCTGATTGCGGATTGCCGAGAACCGGGGACTGAGATGTCAAATGTTGCTCGTTTTTCGCGAGCGTCTGCACCTTTACCCCCGCCTTGGCATGGATGCGATAACGCCTGTCGCTGACCGCCAGCAAACCGCCTATCGCCATGAACAGACAGCCTGCCCAAATCCAGTCGATGAAGGGTTTGATGTAAACGCGCACGGCCCATGCCCCGTCAGAATCCGGAATCGGCTCACCCAGTGACACGTACAAATCACGGAACACTCCGGTTTCAATGGCGGCTTCGGTCAGCGGCATGCCTGAGACGATGTATTGGCGCTTTTCAGGGCTTAATTCACTGACCACCTTGCCGTTCTTGCTCACGGTAATATGCCCTACGCCAGCCACGTAATTCGGCCCCTGCTTCTCGGTTACGCCGTCGAAGCGAAACTCAAATCCGCCGGCATTAACCGTATCACCGACATCCATGCGCACATCACGCTCAGTTTCATAGCCTTTCACCAGCGCGACACCGATAATGAACAGCGCCACACCCAGATGCGCAAATTGCATACCGTAATAACTCAGACTCTGACGGCGCACGCGCTGCATGAATGTACCCTGCCCCGACCAGCGTTGCCGCAAACTGATCACCAGCGTAGCAATGATCCAGAAGGCCATCAGCAAACCCAGCACGATCATGACCGACCATTTATCTGTTTCCAGAGACAAAAATGTACCCATCACCAAAGGCAGCAGCAAAGCCAGTATCAGTGCACTGGCGAAACCCCAACGTACACGTTTGGCCAAATCGGGCACAGTCATTTTCTTCCAGCGTGCCAGTGGCCCCAGGCCCATTAAAAATATCATCGGCATCATCAGGGGCACGAACACAGCCTCAAAATACGGCGGACCGACCGACAGCTTGCCGTAACCCAGTGCATCCATGAACAAGGGATACAAGGTGCCGATGAACACGGAAGCCGCAGCCACCGACAGCAGCACATTGTTCGCCAGCAGCAGCGATTCGCGCGACAGCATGTCGAATTTACCACCCAGACCGATTTTCGGTGCGCGCCAGGCAAACAGCAGCAGCGAAGCGCCAATGACCAGCACCAGGAAGCTCAGAATGAAAATCCCGCGCTTCGGATCGGAAGCAAATGAATGTACGGAAGTCAGCACACCGGAACGCACCAGGAAAGTTCCGAGCAAACTGAGCGAGAAGGCCGCAATGGCGAGCAACACGGTCCAGCTCTTGAACGCGCCACGTTTTTCGGTCACAGCCAGCGAATGGATCAGCGCCGTACCGACCAGCCAGGGCATGAATGAAGCGTTTTCGACCGGATCCCAGAACCACCAGCCACCCCAGCCCAGTTCATAATAAGCCCAGCCGCTGCCCAGCGCGATACCGAGGGTCATAAATACCCAGGCTACGGTAGTCCAGGGGCGCGACCAGCGCGCCCAGGTCGCATCCAGCCTGCCGCCCAGCAAGGCGGCAATGGCGAAGGAAAACGCCACAGAAAAACCGACATAGCCCATGTACAACATAGGCGGATGTATTACCAGCCCCGGATCCTGCAACAACGGATTCAGGTCACGACCATCCGCCGCCGCCGGCAACAGACGTTCGAACGGGCTGGAGGTAAACAACATGAACATCAGAAAACCTACCGAAATCAGCCCCATCACACCCAGCACACGCGCCACCATTTCATCCGGCAAATGTTTGCTGAATGCAGCGACTGCGGCAGTCCAGGCAGACAGAATAAAGGCCCACAACAACAGCGAACCTTCGTGCCCGCCCCAAACCGCTGCGAAGCGATATTCGCCTGGCAACTGGGAATTGGAATGCTGTGCGACATACAGCACGGAAAAATCATTGGCCATAAAGGCATAGGCCAGCGCAATGAACGCCAAGCCGATGAATATCATCTGCCCGTAAGCCAGCGGGCGGGCAACCCCCATGAATACCGGATTGTTGCGTGCAGCACCCAAAATCGGCAGCACACCAAGGATGATCGCCAGAAACAACGCGACGATTAAGGAAAAATGACCTAACTCTGGAATCATGTAAAAACTTTCTTAATTATTCTGCGGCAGGTGAGGCTGCAGGTGCGCTCGCAGCAGCCGCATTGGCCACTTCAGCTTTTTTCAGGGCATCGGCAGCTTCCGGTGCCATGTAGTTTTCATCGTGTTTGGCCAATACCTCTTCGGCATGCATCAATCCGTCGGCTTCCATCTTTCCTTGTGCAACCACGCCTTTACCTTCCTTGAACAAGTCCGGCAGGATGCCCTTATAGACCACCGGCAAACTTTTATGCAAATCGGTAATCACGAAATTTACCGTCAGCCCGTCATTTTCCCGCTTGACACTACCCTCTTCGACCAGGCCGCCGATACGAAAACTGCGGCCTTCCGGCGCTTCCTTGTTGTAAACCTGGGTAGGGGTGAAATACAGGCTGACGTTATCCTTAAGCGCGTTCAGCACCAGCGCCACTGCAAGACCCACGGCGACGAGGGCAACAACGATATAGACGAATCTTTTTTGACGCGGTTTCATATTTATCCTGTAAAAAATTGTCCACGAAACACACGAAAAGCACGAAATAAATCAAAAAACAACATGGATTCAGCTGCTCATCCATGGTGTGATTTTGCCTGTCTGTTTGTGTATTTGAATCTGTTCGTGTCTTTCGTGTCTTTCGTGGAAAAAGGGTTTAGGTTTTAGCCTTCTTCCGATTCATCGGCTTCACGCATCAGGCGCACCTGCTGCAAGGTGATTTTTCTTTTATGCACGACCATCGCGATTTCAATTGCAAAAATCAAAAACGCAACGGCGTAGGAGCCGATCCAGATATAGCTAAGCGGATTTTCTCTCATCCAGATATCCAAACTCATGACTTTACCTCCGCTAATTCAGTAATCCATTTGGTATGGCGTTCACGTTCCAGAATGATGCTGCGCACACGCATCAATGTGACCGTAATGGCATAGAGCCAGCAGGCCACCAGCATAGTGAACATCGCCTGTTGCATGGCAATGTGCATCGACGTCCCGGTAAACTTGATGGTCGATCCCTGATGCAGGGTATTCCACCACTGCACCGAAAAGTAGATGATGGGTACGTTAACCGAACCGACAATCGCCAGCAGCGCCGCAGCACGATCAGCACGACGCGGATCATCTATCGAAGCGTGCAGGGAAATAAAGCCGAGATAAAGAAACAACAATATCAATTCGGACGTCAGACGCGCATCCCATACCCACCATGCGCCCCACATCGGCTTGCCCCACAACGCGCCAGTCCAGAGCGAAATAAAGGCAAACAAGGCACCGGTCGGTGCAATCGCACTCGCCATCATCGAAGACAAGCGGGTGTTGAAAATCAGCCCCATCGCCGCATAGGCTGCCATGATCAGATACAAAAACATGGACAGAATGGAGGATGGAACATGAATGAAGATGATGCGGTAAAACTCGCCCTGCTGTGCATCAGCAGGTGCCACGACAAAGCCGATATACAAACCAACCATGCACAAAACGGCTGCCGAAATGGCAAACCACGGAATCAACTTACCCGCCAGACCGTAAAAGGTTGTCGGTGCAGAATATTTGAACCAGTTTATTGCCACAAATTACTCCATCGAAATTCGTAAAGCCTGCGCCGTCACCCAGGGGGTAAATGCCAGGGCCAACACCAACAAGGCACCCATCAATGACAAATGGGACGACACACTCAAGCCGCTGGTCACCGCCTCTACTGCACCCGTACCAAAAATCAATACCGGAATACACAACGGCAACACCAGCAAGGACAACAGCACCCCGCCACCGCGCAGCCCCAGAGTCAGTGCCGCTCCAATTGCCCCCACCATGCTGAGTATCGGCGTACCCAGCAACAAACCCAGTATCAACACGGCTATCGCCTCTATCGACATATCAAACTGCAAACCCAGCACCGGCGTCATCAATACCAGCGGCAGCCCGGAAACCATCCAGTGCGAAGCCATCTTGCCCAGCACCAATACTGACAGCGACTGCGGTGCCAGCAGCATTTGCTCTAGCGTACCATCCAAATAGTCTGCCGAAAACAACCTGCCTAACGATAACATTGATGCCAGCAAGGCCGCTACCCACAGTACGCCGGGTGCCATCTTGCGCAACATATCCATTTCCGGCCCGACGCCCAGCGGAAACAAACTCACTACCATCACGAAAAAAATCAATGTGGTCAGCACATCCGCACGGCGACGCATCGCCAGCACCAGATCCCGACGCACCACCAGTATCAACAAGGAAAACAGGGAGAGTTTATTCATGGTCTTGTCATGACAGGGACAAACAGCGCATTTCCATGCCCGCCACGTGCAGTGGTTGATGGGTGGTGAATATCACCATGCCCAGCCTTGCCAGATGTTCCGCGATCAATTCCTGAATCAACGCCACTGCTCCGACATCCAGGGCAGCCAAAGGTTCATCCAGTATCCATAACTTGGCATCACTCACCAACAAGCGCGCCAAAGCGACACGGCGGCGTTGCCCCTGGGACAGCACTTTGGTCGGCAAACGCTCGCGACCACGCAACCCCATGCGCCGCAACGCGGCAATGGCATCTTTTTCATTCAGCTCCGTCCCCGACAGCCCTGCGGAAATTCGCAGATTTTCCAGCGCGCTCAATTCATCCTTGATGGCATTCAAATGCCCCAGATACATCATTTCGGCAAAATAAGCCTCATCCAGTTCGCGAACGTCCTCGCCGCGCCAGGAAATTTTCCCGTCATCCGGAATGATAAAACCGCACAGGGTGCGCAGCAGACTGGTTTTGCCGCTACCATTCGCGCCCTGTATTTGCATGATCTGCCCGGGATAGAGCGCAAAGCTCAGATCGGAAAACAAACGATGATCACCGCGACTACAAGCAAGATTGCTGACTTCCAGCATGAAGAGGAACCTGAAATTTAACAACGTGGAATTATATACGATTGCATCTGACGAATGCACGCCATCCATTTACATTATAATCGCCGCACTTTTGACCAACCACTCATACGACAAGGGTAAATATGGGATTTCTGGCCAATAAACGCATTCTGATTACCGGCATGATCAGCACCCGCTCCATAGCGTACGGCGTTGCGCAAGCCATGCATCGCGAAGGCGCGGAGTTGGCGTTCACCTATCAGGGCGAACGCGTGCGCGAACGCGTGCTGGGCCTGGCTAAAGATTTCAACAGCGAACGGGTGTTCCCGTGTGATGTCGCCTCTGATGCCGACATTGAGCAACTGTTCGTTGATCTGAAGCAACACTGGGATGGCTTTGACGGTTTTGTGCATGCCATCGCTTTTGCCCCGCGCGAAGCGCTGGAAGGCGAGTTTCTCGATGGTTTCAGTCGTGAAGCCTTCCGCGTCGCGCATGACATCAGCTCCTACAGCTTCCCCGCCATGGCGAAAGCGGCCCTGCCGATGATGGAAGGTCGCCACGCGGCCATATTGACGTTGAGCTATCTGGGGGCCGTCCGCACCATGCCGCACTACAATGTGATGGGCATGGCCAAGGCCAGCCTGGAAGCCAGTGTTCGTTATCTGGCGATGCAACTGGGCAGCAGAGGCATCCGCGCCAACGGCATATCCGCCGGCCCGATCAAGACACTGGCCGCAGCCGGCATCGCCGATTTCGGCAAATTGCTGGGTTACAACGAAAAGCATTCCCCGCTGAAACGCAATGTGACCATCGAAGAAGTGGGCAACACCGCCGCCTTCCTGTGCAGCGACCTGGCCAGCGGCATCACCGGCGAAATCACTTACGTGGACGGCGGCTTCAATACGACTTCGCTGGGGTCAGCCGAAGCCTAGCCGCGTGCAACAAGACACGCGACGGTTTTCATCATTGCTTTCCCCGAATGCGCTGAACCAGTTTCTTCTCGATCTCAACCACAACGAACAAAAACACGGCAAAACCGATGATGCGCCCCCAGGCTGACGCGTCGATGGCCGCCACCCCAAACAGGCTTTGCATGAAGGGCAGGTAGGTAAAAATCAGCTGGATTACCGACAAAACGGCAATGGAAAGCAGCAGGTAAAAATTGCCGGTGAAATCCTGCCAACTGCGCATCGGCGCGAGCAGGTAGCGGCAGTTGAACAGATAGGCCATCTCACCCGCCACCAGCGCGTTGACCGCGACGGCGCGACTGGCTTCGATGCCCGCGCCGCGCGTACTTTCCCACAAAAACAGGGCGACGGATCCGACGGCAAGCAGCAGGGAAACGAAGACAATGCGCCAGATCATGAAGCCGGACAGGATCGCTTCATTGCCCGGATGGGGCGGGCGCTGCATCACCCCGGGTTCAGACTTTTCAAACGACAATGCCAGTGCCAGGGTAACGGCCGTGACCATGTTCACCCATAGAATCTGCACCGGCGTGATCGGCAGCGTCATGCCGAACAGAATGGCGAACAGCACCATCCCCGCTTCGCCGCCATTGGTCGGCATGATGAATACGATGGCTTTCTTGATGTTGTCATAGACGGTGCGCCCCTCTTCCACCGCGTGTGCGATGGTGGCGAAATTATCATCGGCCAGCACCATTTCGGCCGCTTCCTTGGCGACTTCCGTCCCTTTCATGCCCATCGCCACACCGATGTTTGCTCGCTTCAAGGCAGGCGCATCGTTCACACCATCGCCCGTCATGGCAACGATCTCGCCATTGGCCTGCAATGCCGCAACCAGGCGCAGCTTGTGTTCCGGGCTGGCGCGTGCAAACACATCCACATCCTGCACGGCCTGACGCAATGCCGCCTCGTCCAGCCTGTCCAGTTCGCCCCCCGTCAGCGCGCGACCATTGCCGATACCCAGCTGTGCGGCGATGGCGCGAGCTGTTTCAGCGTGGTCGCCGGTAATCATCACGACGCGGATACCCGCCGCACGACAATCCGTCACGGCTGCGATGGCCTCCTCGCGCGGCGGATCGGTGATACCAACCATGCCGAGCAGAGTAAATTCGCCTTGCATGTCAGAAAAAGTCAACTCGCGCTGCTCACCCCCGACAGTTTTCATCGCCAGTGCCAGCACGCGCTGGCCGAGTGCCCCGGTCTGGGCCATCTTGCCGTGCCACTGTGCCAGGTTGAGCGGCGCGTCCTCACCCAGATTGCGCTGCTGGTTACACATCGCCAGCACCTGCTCCACCGCCCCTTTTACAAAGATAAAAGCATGTCCGGCGTGGTCGTGATGCAGGGTCGCCATGAAACGATGTTCCGATTCAAACGGAATAAGATCGGTGCGCGGCAATGATTCCTGTTCAAATACGGGATCTAGCCCGGCCTTCATCGCCAGCGCAATCAGCGCGCCTTCGGTCGGGTCGCCCGCGATGTGCCACGTTCCTGCCGTCTCGCGCAGCGCGGCATCGTTGCACAGCAATCCTGCGCGTATCAGATCGAACGCTTCGGCATGTTCGGCAATGGCCATCTCGTCACCATCGAGGGAAAATCCCCCGTGCGGCGCATAGCCCGCCCCGCTGACCTCGAACACCCGGTCGGCGGTCAATACGCGCTGTACCGTCATTTCGTTACGCGTCAGCGTGCCGGTCTTGTCGGTACAGATCACCGTCACCGAACCCAGCGCTTCGACCGCAGGCAAACGCCGGATGATGGCGCTGCGTTTTGCCATGCGCTGCACACCGAGTGCCAGCGTGATGGTCAGCACGGCGGGCAGCCCTTCCGGGATTGCCGCCACCGCCATGCTCACGGCGGCCAGGAACATATCGCCGACGTCGAATTGATACACCCGCCAGCCGAACAAAAAGGTGATTGCGGCCAGCGCCATGATGACGACAGTCAGCCAGCGCCCGAACACCTCCATCTGCCGCAACAGCGGCGTAGTCAACATCTGCACCTCGTCCAGCAAGGTACTGATGCGCCCGATCTCGGTATCGTCGGCCGTGGCGACGACCACGCCCGTGCCCTGCCCATACACGACCAGCGTGCTCGAATACGCCATACAGTAGCGGTCACCCAGCACGGCCTGTACAGCCACTGCGGTGATACTTTTTTCCACGGCAGTGGATTCGCCGGTCAGCGCGGCTTCTTCGATGCGCAGATTTTTCGCCGAAAGCAGGCGCAGATCGGCAGGCACTTTATCGCCGGATTGCAGCAACACGATGTCGCCGGGCACCAGCGCTTCCGCCGCAATCACCTCGCGACGGCCTTCACGCAGCACGGTCGCCTCGGGCGACAACATGCGCCGTATCGCATCCATTGCCTTCTCGGCTTTGCCTTCCTGAATGAAACCGATGATGGCGTTGATCACCACCACGCCGACGATCACGCTGGTATCCACCCAATGCGCGAGCAAAGCGGTGACGCCCGCCGAAGCCAGCAGTACATAGATGAGCAGGTTGTGAAATTGCAGCAGAAACCGGGTCAAGGGACCGCGTTTTAAGTGCGGAGTCAGGCGATTCGAACCATATTGAAGCTGCCGACGCGCGGCCTCGGCATGACTCAGCCCCCGCGTGCCGGAGGCCAAAGCATCCAGCACTTGCTGTACCGGGAGATGATGACTACCGTTCACGGTTTACGTCCTAACTGCCATAACCAGGCAAAACCGAGCATGCCTGCCAATAGCGATGCCACCAACACCCCGGTCTTGGCAATCAACAAATATTCCGGCTGTGTGGCGAAACCCAACTCGGCGATAAAAATCGACATGGTAAAGCCGATGCCACCCAGCAGTGACACAGCTGCAATCTGACTGAAGCGTGTATTACTGGGGAGCTGTGCGATACCCAGACGTAATGCCAGCCAGCACGCTCCGGTGATACCGATAAATTTGCCCAGCACCAGACCGAGCAATACACCTGACATTACCGGATGTGCCAAGGTTTCGCCCAGCGCGCCAAGCTGCAAAGGGATACCCGCATTGGTTAAAGCAAATATTGGAATCACCAGAAACGCTACCGGCAAGTGCCAACTATGCTCCAGTCGCTGCAGGGGTGTCTGCACACCGCGCACACCCCGCTCCAGCGTTTGCACCACGGAATACAGCGTCTCGTTAGTCATAATATTTCCCCCCTGCTGATGGCTGGCATCAAAACGCCCGACCAACTCCTTGATATGTCCGCTAAACAATACCGGGTCATATTTCGGGCGGGCGGGGATGGCGAATGCACATAACACACCCGCCAGCGTGGCATGCACACCGGATTGCAACAGCACGTACCACAGCAGAATCGCCACACCAAAGTACGGCAGCACCTTGCGTATGCCTGCAAAATTCAAAACGAACAGCAGCAGCACCAGTATAACCGAAACGGCCAGCCAATCAAGCGCTAATTGCTGGGTATAGAACAGAGCAATCACCACCACCGCACCGAGGTCATCCGCAATGGCCAGTGCCACCAAAAAAGTGATCAGCGCCTTGGGCACACGACTGGCCAACAATACCAGTGCGCCGACCGCAAACGCAATATCGGTCGCCATCGGTATCCCCCAGCCACGCGCTGCATCGGTGCCATGATTGATAGCGAGATAAATCAGTGCGGGCATCACCATGCCTCCGATGGCGGCGACAATCGGCAGCGCGGCCTGACGCAAATCAGCCAATTCACCCACCAGCATCTCGCGCTTCAGCTCCATCCCAACCACAAAGAAGAACAGCGCCATCAAGCCATCATTCACCCAATGGTGCAGACTCATGCTGATGCTCCACGCACCGACATGAATACCTAGCGGGGTATGCAACAAATGCAAATATGCCTCTGCCGCAAAGCTGTTTGCCAGCACGAGCGCGACAATGGCCGAAACCATCAACAACAGGCCGCTGGTGGTTTGCCGATGAATGAATTCATCAAACGGGGTCAGAACGCGGTCGAAGGCGCGCTCCCACGGAGCATAGATGATGCCTTTTTCAGTATGAGGCGAAGTAGTTTCGTGTTCAGCCATGGTTATTTCCTATATTCGT
This sequence comes from Gallionella sp., assembly GCA_030652475.1. GTDB lineage: Bacteria > Pseudomonadota > Gammaproteobacteria > Burkholderiales > Gallionellaceae > Gallionella. Next base: position 19,769 of record JAUSAO010000116.1, read on the forward strand.
TCGACGATGCAATATGTAATGCTGGGGCGTGACCTTGTTTGTCTTCTCCCGGATAAATCGTCAGATGCGGATAGGGAATCTCGATGCCGTGCGCATCGAACGCCTGTTTGAGTCGCCCGAGGAATGCGCGGCGCACATCCCACTGATCCAGCGCCACAGTTTTGAAACGGCAACGTACGATCACTGCCGAGTCGGCCAAGTCCTGCACACCCTGTATCTCGACATCACCCAGAATTTTCTGGCTGTACACAACATCGGCACGCAATGCACTTCCGACATCGCGCACCACGGCATACACCTCGTCGAGGTTCTCGCGATAAGCCACCCCCACATCGATCAACGCAAACGCATAGTCGCGTGACTTGTTGGTGACGATGCTGATCTGCCCGTTCGGCACGTAATGCACACTGCCCTCGTTGTCACGCAGGCAAACGTAACGCAGCGTGATGTCCTCCACCGTGCCGGTCTTGCCGCACACTTCAATCACATCGCCCTGGCGAATCTGGTTCTCCAGCAACAGGAAAAAACCGTTGAAATAATCCTTGATGAGGCTTTGTGCGCCGAAGCCGACTGCCAGCCCCACCACTCCGGCAGCACCCAAGATAGGCGCAATGGAAATACCCAGTTCGCTCAGTGCCAGCATACCCGCCACCAGCGAGATTACCGAGGTGGAGATGTAGCGGAACACGCGCGCCAATGTTTCGATGCGGCGCCTGTCTTCTGCCGTGGCCGCACGCTTACTCATGTAATCGCGGAAGATACGGATCAGCTTGCGGCTCAAGCTCAATAGCAACCACGCCAGCATCAAGATGACGATGATATGCAACAAACCTTTGAAAAGGTGCAAATAGCTGAGTAGCAATTCCATGCTCATGTCGAATACCGATTGAATATGATCCCAACGAATTACGTTGATTTAATGCGCGTCCAAAAGTTTCGTACGCATCAGGCGCAGCAGCAAATCATCGAAGGTGTAGAAACCGTTTTTACATTCAGCAAGCTGAACAAGCGCAAACACAGCCCCAGTGCCGAATGCCTCGCGCCTGATTGAGTCGTGAACCAGTCGCACAGTTTGATAGGGAAAACCAAAAATTACTTCGTGGTGTCCCACAATACCGCCCAGTCGCAATGAAGTAATGTTCTCTCCGGCAATTTCCAACGTATCAGCGATTCTGCGCGCAGTACCGGACACTTCCGACTTTTCCTTGAAGTGCTGTTCCAGTATCTCCACATCGGCGAACGGGGCGATCTTGCGCAACAACTTCGCTGCCACGATCAGAAAATTGATGCCCAGCGTGATGTTGGGCGAACACAATATGCGAGTATTCTGACCCAGGCTGCGCGCATATTCCAAATCCTCTTCTGAATAAGCCGAAATTGCGCTGACCAGTATGATGCCGCGTCGGCGCACCTCTTCACCGTAAGCATGGATGCTCGCCGGTGAGGAAAAGTCGACTAGCGCATCCACCGGAATACTCTCGAATAAATCAGCGAATGAATTCTGTTCCAGCCCGAAGACAGGAATATCGGTTCCGGGATGAGTTTTCTGCCCTGCGATTGCCGAACGTTTCACAATCCAGCATAGTTCAAAACGCGGGTCGCTGCTTAATACGTTCGCTACTGCAACGCCTGCCTTACCGTAGCCGACCAAACCTACTCGTATTTTTTTTGGAATGTTGCTCTCCTTTATGTCGTAACCTTTTCAACACGGCACCCGCAGCACCTGACAGCAGCAGCCTAAAAATGCTTGCTGCTTATATTGGCATGGCGGGGCTATTGGATGATCGTTTTGCTATTGCTCAGTTTTTTCTAATGAGTACTTATCAAAAGCTTCACCTGATCAACCCCCGTTCGCACCTTCAACCATGCGCTGATTTTTCGTCTATCTTCCCTCGAAAGTGCTTTTTTAGATGTCAGACTGAGCAACAAAACGGTTGAAACGGCAGCAGGCATCGTTTGATATTCGTGCGTCTTTGCGATGGACAACTTTTCAACCTGCGGATATTGCGCAACGAGCTCATTGAATATATTTTCCTGTTCTCGCAGATAATCGTCCTGTTTTTCTTGCTGCGCACGCAAACCGGCAAGCTCATTTTGCAAGTCAGTCAACTGACTGTTTTTAATATCAAATGTTTGCTGAGTGCTGTTCAAAACCTCAGTGAGCAATGTTTTCGACAGTGTCGCCTCATCCAATTCCTTGATGACGGTCTGATGAACTATCAGCCTGGCGTTGGGCATCCGGTGTTTTTCCAGCTTTTTGGAAAGTTCAGTCAATCGCTCATCGCTGACCTTTTGACCTACCAGTGTAATGTCGATCACCCGCTCAACCGCAGAAATGTTCTGTTTTGCGATGAAGCCATTCTCGAATACCAATTCTTTTTTAATGTATTCATTGGCTCTGGAAATAAAAACCTCCCGGGTCACCATCCCGTAGGCCAGATAGATACTAGGCAGGACGGTTGCAAACACCACGGCGTAAATGTAGTGCTTTACCTTGCGTTCCAGCGCCTCACTGACAAAACGTTTATGGGGTGGATTGATTTTGCTGACCAGCAACAAGGTAGCGAACGCGATAAAAATACAGTTGATAAAAAACAGGAAAAACGCGCCAAAGAAAATATCTATTGAGCCGTTCGCGATGCCGTAGCCGGCTGTACACAACGGTGGCATCAAAGCCGTTGCAATCGCCACCCCCGGTATAACGTTTGATTTTTCACGGCGAGTTGAAGCAATAATGCCTGCCAGTCCGCCGAACAACGCAATCAACACATCCCAAATGGTGGGGGTCGTTCGCGCCAGCAATTCAGATTGCGCGGTGGATAGCGGGCTGATCAGAAAATACAGCGTGGAAGTAAACAGTCCGATCAGGATGCAAACGAGCAAGTTGCCCAGCGCTTTTTTAATAAGCTCATAGTCATTGATACCCGCCCCATACCCTATGGCCATAATCGGGCCCATCAGCGGGGAGATCAACATGGCACCGATGATCACGGCAGTTGAATTTACATCTAATCCTATGGACGCGATGAAGATTGCCAACATCAGCACCCAGAGATTGGTGCCCCTGATCTCGGTGCCCTCGCGGATACTCTGATCTATATCGTCAAAACCATGTTGATCGGCATTCAGGTTGAATCGAAAAGCCAGCGCGGCTCGAACTCTGGATATGAACTCTTGTGCGGATATTTTCATCGCAATTGTTTTTCCGTCGTTTTTTGTAAAGAAGCGGAGACACTCATCGACACAACGGCTTAGTGAAGCAGTTGGTACTGAACGAGGTAAACACCCGCACCTGAAAAATACCCAGCCAACGCCAACCCGCTGATTTTTTTGACATACCAGAAGAAACGGATTTTTTCCAATCCCATGGCGGCTACACCAGCCGCAGAGCCTATGATGAGTATCGAACCGCCAGTTCCTGCGCAATAGGCCAGGAACTCCCACAAAAAGTGATCCGGTGGATATTGCATCAGGCTGTACATTCCCATGGACGCAGCAACCAGCGGCACGTTAGACACCATTCTATATCTATTTGTCAGTAGTGCCCGCCACTTAAATTCAGTAAGTTATCCTATGTATAACTTCGAATTTCTGGACAGTAGTGAGGAAAAGTTAAAATACTCACAAATTCTTACTGATCAGCCTGAACAGGGTGTGCGGTTGTCATAAAGGTCAGCGCATGATTCCCGCTCCTGATGTCAGCATGAAGCGCTTCAACTACAGGAGCGTTGGTCGGGGTGGCTGAATCCCACTGAATGATGAAATTGGCTCCCGATCCGCCCTCTGAATCCCGGCGTTCCACAAACAGCTCATGCGTTCCCATCGCGCCGATTGATAACGGTTTTCCCAGATATTCCTTGAGCAGTTTTCCCTCCGTGCTGTAATAGCGCGCCGAGAATACGCGAACAGGCGTCTTGAGGCTGGTGTTGCGTATGCTGACCAATACGGATACCAGACTTTTGGACGGAGACTTGTCGCTTCCCTTCCGGTCACCGTGCCAAATGTGAGAATAGACCGGCAGATACAGTGTCTGCCCGGAAGAAACAGCCTCCGCCGCCATCGCCGGAGAGGCGGCAAAGAGCGCCGTGATCAACAGTTTCAACATTCGTTTTTTCATACCTGCTCCACTTTGAGTGTTTCCATCCGTAAAAACGGGAATGGGTCGATTTCTGAATTTCATCAATGAGGACCGTTCGCCCCAAAGCGGCCCTTCGCCGGACAATTGTCGGCCAACGCACAGGCAACACCCTTAAATTCAAGCGACACGCCGCAACACCATGGTAAACAATGTCCCTGCGCCATCCAGACTCTCAAGCGACACATGGCCCGAACCATGCGCTTCTGCAACCGCCTTGCACAGGGCCAGCCCCAAGCCGGTCGAAGAGGATTTTTCTGCGGTATTGCGCTGCATCAATTCATCCACCACGCCAACACCCGCCCCGTCATCCAGCACTCTGAAAATAATTTCATCAGCCTCTTGTTCGAACCAGACATCGACCCGCTGGCGTGCATAGCGAACCGCATTGTTGAGTGCGGACTCCAGCGCCAGCTCAACCAGATTTTCGTCAAACATGCCGAAACCGCCTGCCGCACTGTCCGGCTTCATTCTCTCGCCATCGGCATGCACCACAATCTGGTGCCCATGGTGACTTTCCGCCATCATCGCAGACTGGCTGTTGCGAACCAGGTCTTCAACAAATTCGGCCAATTCGACTTCGACCACAAGAGGCTGAAGCCCCGACTGATCATACTTATAGAGCGTCAAAAAGCTGATCAGTCGATTTTTCAGTTCGATGCAGCGACGGTAGGCGCGTCGCCCCTCAGGCGGAACATCCTTGTGATGATTCAATTGTTCAAGATCGATCTCAAGCAATGCCAATGCATTCTTGATATCGTGAACAACCAGCGCCGACAGGGTTTTTTGCATTTAGTTGCTCACAATATCATTAAAAAACCGGTAAAAATTCATCACCTTCTGATTGTTGGGCACCAGCTTGTCCAATGTGGAGAGATAAGCCTTTGCACGCTGTACGACGCGCGCATCCATGCCCTCATGCTTTAACCACAACAAGTGAAGCTGGGCAGCCGTCATCAAAACCTCAAGATTTTCCTCGTGAATTCCAAGCGCTTCATTAACTTTCTGGTTCGCCTCGGTAAAATGGGCGGTGCGCATCAATTTCGTCGCCTCATCGACCAGCAGCAGAATACGCTTGCGCCCACCGTCGATCACATCTTCAACCTTATCGGCGTGCCCGGTATCTATCATGGATTTTTTAACATGGCGGGCAATTATTCGCTCATCTTGCCCGCTGGCCTGAACCGCTTGCGTCAACAACTTCATGCCCAAAACAATATCCCCCGTCTTCAACGCGGCTTTCCCCAACGCCGACATCGCAACACTATCTGTTCGATTCGCGAGCAGTGATACCGAACGCTCCATTAATTTCCTGGCTTTTTCATGGTCTCCCGAATCAAAATAAGCCTGGGCCAATATCGCGCCTTTCGCCACCCCGAACATGCCCACATCCCCGTGTTTACGGGCGTTTTTCTCTAGAGTTTCGATAGCCGTCATATGATCACCCATGTCCACCTGCGTTTGCGCGAGGGATAAATAGTCATCCGATTTCTCTACCATGGATCCATTCGATAACTGAATAGCCGCCTCGGTATTCAATTTGGCCTCCTCAAGTTTTCCCAACAGAAATGCCGCCTGGGCCACCGAACGGAATCGCTTCGCACTCGGCAAAATCACAGACGAACGATTCAACAGCTCGAAAGCCCCTTCATCATCGTTTGCTTCAAGCCGAATTCTTGCCAGCAACTCATAGGCGGCGACATAGCTTTTATTTTTCCCGACAAGCTCATTCGCGATTTCAGTCGCTTGCGTGAATTCACCGAGGGCATAATGCGTGCGAGCAAGACCCATCATGACCCATGGAGCATCGCCCCTGACGGTAGCAGCATGGGCATAGGTTTCCAGCACACTGGAATGATCACCCAAGGCGAGTTGAGCATCTGACTTGCGCCTCAACACGTCCATCCTGCGGCGATCATCCGGTGCAATATCCAGTAATTTATTGCACTCAGCGACCGCAACGTCGTAGTGTCTGGCGTCTAGGGCTTTCAACACTGGCATCAGGAAAGCCCGCCTGTCGATCAACCGTTCAAGCCGCGAGCGCAGCTTGCTTTCGGAACAGGGTTTCAAAAGATAATCATCCGGGATAAATTCCACCGCATTTGCAACAAAGCCATATTCCGCTTCAGCCGTGAGCATAACGAAGACGGATGTCGCATTTAAAATATTTTCATTGCGCAGATATTCCAGAAAATGCTGACCCGAACTGGGGCTATTCAGATTGTAATCGCACATGATCACATCAAAAGCGGTTGATTTAATCAGCTCCAGTGCATCATTCGCGTTGCTTGCCACACTGACCTTATTCATACCCAGGGATTGCAACTGAGAGCGAACCGCATGCCGCATCGCACTGATGTCGTCAATAACCAGCGCAGATAACTTATTGAAATGTACGTACTCGTTTTCGATCAGCTTACCGAAAAACGTCGCGCACTGTAGCGGGGCATTAGCCAAAGTGATTGGACTCCAAGGTAATTTTATGCATCATTATAGTTAATAATCAATCAGTTAAATTACCTCCGGCAAAGCCGGAGGCTTATTGGGTGAGCGCCTCAAAGGCGCTGATAAAACCTTGAGCCGCCCCAGGCGGCTGAGTTTTTCTCCTTCCCCCTTGCAGAGGGGGAGAGCGAAGCGAGGGGGCAATTGGGATGGGGGCGGGGTTGCGCTTTACGCATCTACCCACGATGAAAACCCATCCCCACCCTAACCCTCCCCTTTCACGCCAGTGCGAGCAGCTTGCTGCCGCACTCGGCGGGGATGCCCCTTGCGGGTACAAGGGGAGGGAATAATACTGTGCGACCGTATCACACTATCAAACCTTGCTGAGCCCCCCGGCATAGCCGGGGGTTTACCTGATTTAATTACTCTGCGCATATTCTACTGGCAGCCAAACTGGATAACCAAACCATCCAATGTCATATTTACAGCAATCGAGGTATGCGGGATCAACACATACCGCCATGCCTTGCCGCCATTCGTCAATGCGTAATCAGTAGCATTTTTGCACCATTTGATTGCAGCATCTCTTTTCGCTAAAACGATGACATCGCTCATTTGATTGCTGGCCTTGGGCTCCAGCATGTAGATGGCCTCTTTTGTCTCCGCCACAAAATCGGGTTGATACTCCAACGTCGCAGCACCCTGTTTGTAGAAAATCAGGAACTGTCCTTTGGCAGGCTTGAACCACTTCTCGGCATCACGATCCAGAATGACCGACAACACACGCTCAGCTTCCGAGTCAAACTTTTGCACCGGATACAAACAACGCTTGAAACCGCCGAACACATACTTCGCCATATTGCTCTTGTCCACTGGCGAGACATTGTAATCAGCCGTTGGCTCATTCACTGAATAGGTATAAGCACTGGGCTTGAATTCCGTATAGCCCTTGCTCACCACCACTTCGTAATCAACCACGTCTTCCCAACTATGTTCCTGCATCTGAACATGAATGAAGTTGGCAATTTGCTTCTGATAGCAGCGCAAAACCTTCCCTGCCTCATCCTCAGTCAAATAACTACAAAAATGCTTCACGGTTTGCGCCGCCAGGTCATACAGCAGATCAGCCTGATCGTCGTAGGAAACATCATCGAAGTCCACCAAGCCACTGACGATGTAATCCTCCATGCGACTTTCTTCAATACCGCCATGCCCTAAAGTCACCAGCTCGCGCTCATTGGTGCGCAGCATCTGCACCCACAACTCTTCTGACACCGCCGGATATTTCAGCGCATCAAGTTTCAGCGTGAACGGCTTGAATCCCGCCTTCACCGCACCTTTCGGCACCACCAGAATCCGTGGAATATCTATCGTCTGTTGCACCAGCTCCACCGTCTTCGCTACCACCGCAGCAAAATCAGGTTGTTCGGTCACGCCCTCCAATTCCATCTGCGCAGGCCGGTGTTGTTCCTGCACCGCTTTAACGATAGCGGCTTGAACCTCCGGCTTGCTCAAATGCGCCAATGTCGGCACAAAGGTCGGCTGGTTCTCCATCTTGCGGATCACCTCGTAGGCAATCTGCGCCACCTTTTGTTCTTCCGGCTTGGTGAACACCGGCTGCACATCCTGCCCCGCCACCTTGGTACTGCCCGTCGTATCCGCTGGCTTGATTCCCAACTGGGTAGCAAGCTGCGTCTGCGAAACAATAGTCGCCGTCTTTTGCCCGAAGTCATCGTTATCCAACACCACCGTTTTCAAGTGGATGGCGGAATCAGGACGATTGGCCTCGTCGATGATCTCTTGGAATTTGTCGTGCGCAACGATGTTCAACCTATCCACCGCCGTCACGCCAGTACGCTTGCCATACGGCAGACGCAAACCGCGCCCTATGGACTGCTCGATCAGAATGCGTGCATTCGCCGCACGCAATGGCACGATGGTGTAGAGGTTGGTCACGTCCCAGCCTTCTTTCAGCATGTTGACGTGAATCACAATCTCGGTCGGCTCATCGGTGTGCTCCACCTTCAGCAGCCGGGCTATCATCTTCTCTTCTTCTGCCCCGCTCTGACTTGAATCAACTTGGATGACCTTGTCTTTGTAACGCCCCTCGAAGAAACCATCGGACTGGATCAACGCCAGCAAAGCTCCGGCATGCGTCGTATCACGTGCGATAACCAACACAAAAGGCTTAACGATCTTGTTATCGGTTTCGCGTGCATAGGTCTCCAGCTCCACCTTCACGCTTTCGTGCAGGCGCACACCGTCTTCCAGCTTCATACGCTCGATCTCTTCCGTCGACATCCCAGCCGGATTGAAATTCTTGCGCGTCACCACGGCAGGCTCTTTCACAAAGCCATCTTCCATCGCCTTGCCCAACGGGTAATCGAGAATCACGTTCTTGAACTGAACCGCAGCGCCCTTCGCGCCTTCCACAAACGGCGTTGCCGTCAGCTCCAACCCCAAAATCGGCTTCAGTTCATTAATCGCCTTGATACCGGCACTTGCGCGATAACGGTGCGATTCATCCATCAGCAGCACCAAATCAGGCAACCCGGCCAAGTAATCAAAGTAACTTTCGCCAATATATTCGGACAGCCGTTTGATACGGGGAGACTTGCCGCCGCGAACCTCGGAATTGATCTTCGAGATGTTGAAAATATTGATTCGTACACCGCCGAACAGCGTGCCGCTGGCCGGGTCGTGCTGGTCATAGTTATCGCCGGTAATAATGGATGGCGCGTCAATGGCGAATTCCGAGATACCCTTAAACACATACTTCGGGTGCGTGCGGTCGCTGAAATCCGCGATCAGCTTGTTGTAGATTGTCAGGTTTGGTGCCAGCACAAAGAAATTGTTGATGCCGTGCGCCAAGTGCAGATAGCTGATGAATGCCCCCATCAAGCGCGTCTTACCCACCCCCGTTGCCAGTGCAAAACACAGGGACGGGAAATCCCGCTCGAAATCAGTCACCGATGGAAACTCGCTGCGAATGATCTCCAGCGCAGCAGCAACGTCAGCCCCTTTGCTCGGCGGAACAATTTCGGTGATGCGATCCAGAATCTCTAACGAGCGACGTTGCGGCGCACGCAAACTCAAGCGCCCGGCGATGGCGTTCACATGACGGTTCATTGGGAACCCCCTTTGTTCTTCTTCCCATCCTGCTCCAACTGTTTTACCAGGCGGTCAAAATCGCTCTCGAACAACCTGTCTTGCGCGATGCGATATTTCTCGAACTCGCTTTCGGCGTGAGCCTTGGCGATTTCCGCCGTCACCTTCCCTGCATCTTGAAGCACGCTGCGGTCGGTGGCTTCGATAAAGCGGTTGAGACGGGTTTCCCAGTCCTGCATCGTCATGGGCATTTTTCGCAGCGCCATGTCCTCGGCAACATCCAGATAGGCATTAACCAGTCGGGAAAGCTGCGCCATTTCAGATTCCGTCAGGTAGTTCTTGGCAACCACCGCATCGAACTTCTGGATTTTCCCGCGCGGCGCATCCTTCCATGTGGTCAGTCCCAAGTTTTCTTTCGCCGCATCAGCGCGGTGATAGATGACCTCCGCTGCGGTCTGACCGTGAATAGCCCAGTGCAGCTTGTTCTGCACGGTGGCGAAAAATCGCTTGGTAGCCTGGGCGGTGATGTCGTAGTCGATAGCGGTGGCGTAGATGTCAGTGATCTTCTGGTAGAACTTGCGCTCTGAGAGGCGAATCTCGCGGATGCGCTGGAGCTGCTCTTCAAAGTATTGATCCGTCAAAATGGAGCCGCCGCTTTTAATCCGCTCATCATCCATCACATAGGCTTTGATGGTGTACGCCTCGATGATGCCGGTGGCCCACTTGCGGAACTGCACGGCGCGCTCGGAGTTGACCTTGTAGCCGACGGCGATGATGGCGGGGAGCTTGTAGTGCTGGGTGTCGTAGTTTTTGCCGTCGGCGGCAGTTATTCGAACTTTTCGAATAACTGCCTCCTCCTGCAACTCACTGTCCAAAAATATTTTTTTCAGGTGGTAGTTGATGGTATGGGTCTCCACATCATAGAGCTGCCCCATCATCTTCTGGGTCAACCAAATGCTCTCATCGGCGTAAACCGCATCGACACCACCGCTGCCTGTCGCAGCCACAAAGGTCAGATATTCCGCAGCCGACGAGCGGACGAGGGAAATTTCACGTTTCTTGCTCATGCTTCCACCTCATCATAACCAGCGACTTGGCTGGCGTCGTTTGGCAGCCTAGTCGAATGGCTAGTTGCTTCATCAAACAACCCACCCTGCGCCACATTCACCTTGTGCGCTTGCATAACGCCAGCCGTTCGCCCTGAGCCTGTCGAAGGGTTAGGCGCAGCCTTCGCACCCGCAAGGGGTACGCCGTGGCTGTAAGGGGCTGAAGCCCCAACAGCACACGCAGGCAAATTCTCCACCCGCAAAGAATAATCATCATGCCCCCACTCACAGCGCGACAGCACCTGCTTGGGAATCTTCTTCACGGTGAGATTCGGATACTCGCCCCGCCCACGAAAAGCCGTACACAACACCAACAACGTCCCACCGTTCTGCTCCCTCTCCCCCCGGGAGAGGGCTGGGGTGAGGGAAGGCGTTGACGAATATCCAGCCACCTCGTCATTCAACGCCTGCAACTGCTCGTGGTTCAAATTCGCCGTGGTGACATAGATAAAATCCCGCTCGGTGATGCGATCCAGCATTTCCAACGACCGTCGTTGCGGCGCACGCAAACTCAAGCGCCCGGCGATGGCGTTCACATGGCGGTTCATTCAGCCTGTCCTTTTTTCTTTTTGGTTGCCGATTTTTTCAAACTGGGCGGTGCTTTTTTGGCAACTTGTAAGTTCCGCTTACCAGTTGCCTTGCCTTCTGGCGGGACTAGGAAACGCAGTTCCCGCCGAAGCTCGTTTTCAAGCTCCTCAACAGTTGGCAGATGCAACTGGTAACGGCTGGCAAAAATGTTTCGCTCCTGCTGTTCGCCCAGCGTGTACCTCACCACCGCATCGTTTTTATCGGGACATAAGATCAAGCCCAAGGTTGGGTTATCGCCCTCGGTACGCCGCTCGCGATCGTAGTAATTCACGTAAAACCGAATCTGGCCAAGGTCGGCGTGGGTCAGCTTGCCCACCTTCAAGTCGATCAGCACAAAGCACTTCAACACCGTGTGGTAGAAAACCAGATCAATATAGAAGTGGTCGCCATCCAGCGTGATGCGCTCCTGCCGCGAAACAAACGCAAATCCTTTACCCAACTCCAGCAAAAAGGTTTCCAGATTGCTAATCAGTGCCTGTTCCAGCTTTGATTCCACCAAGCGTGGCGAGGCTGGTATGTCAAGAAATTCCAACACCACCGGGTCTTTCAGCACATCAATAGGCTGCACAACTTCCTGCCCATGTACCGCTAGGCGCATCAGCCCTTTCTTGTCTCGGCTTTTCGCCAGTCGGTCGAACAGCAAGCTGCCGATCTGGCGCTCCATTTCGCGTGCAGACCATGTGTTGCCAGCAGCCTCTATCTCATAAAAGGTGCGCGCCTCGGCACGATTGACCCGTAGCAAAGTGCGATAGTGCGTCCACGAAAGGTTCGGGTTCAGTTGACCCGGCTTCCATGATTCCACACGCGCCGCGTTCGTAATGTGTGCAGCCTTGCCATCCACTGATGCGCCCAAATTCCGACGCAGTGCGTCGGAATTTACTTCCGGCAACAGTTGCGGATATTCAAGATAGAAACGACGAAACAGCTCTAAATTGTCTACGCCGTAGCCAGAACAGAAGTCCGCTTTCAGCCGTGCAGCCAGTTCCCGCAGCAACTCCGCACCATAACCAGCTCGACGTTTGCCTTGTTGTTCCTCCTCCACAATCTCGCGCCCGATCAGCCAGTTCGCCACCACCTGCGTGGTGTTGACCGTGCGAGCAATATTGCTGCGGGCCGATTCGAGAATGTCTCGGACGCGGTCGAACAAATGCGGTGCATCGAGTGCAGGTTTTTTTGGCTTTATCGTTTTGGGCTTCGTTGTCATGCGTCGCCCTCCCCAAACAACCCGGCCTGTGCCGCATTCACACCGCGCACTTTCGCACCTCCACCCGTTCGCCCTGAGCTTGTCGAAGGGTCTGAGCTTATCGCATGACTGGCTGACGCCTTCGCACCCGCAAGGGGTACGCCGTGGCTGTAAGGGGCTGAAGCCCCAACAGCACACGCTGGCAAATTCTCAACCCGCAACGAATAATCATCATGCCCCCACTCGCAGCGCGACAGCACTTGCTTGGGTATCTTCTTCACCGTGAGGTTCGGATACTCGCCTCGCCCACGGAAAGCAGTGCACAACACCAACAGACTGCGCTCCGCCCCCACCTCATCGGAAAGCTGCTGCAACTGTTCGTGGTTCAGGTTCGCCGTGGTGACGTAGATAAAATCCCGCTCGGTAGAATGCCCGTGCATCCAGTAATGCGCATCGCTGGGCGCGTAGGTGAAGCCCTCCAGCTTGCACAAGGCTTGCGCCAGCATCTCCGCGTTGTATTCCTTGTTGATCACCCACTGCCCGTAAGCATCCTGCCGCAACAGGCTGGGCGCGAGTTTGTAATAGCGGAAACCGCCGCCCCCTTGCCAGTTCACCGCCCCGGAAATGCCGCCCTTGTCCTCGCCATCAATCACCTTTTGCATGCGCGGGATGATGTGCGTGTGGCAATGCTCACCCAGCTCCACCATGATCCATCGGCGACCCATCTTGTGCGCCACCGCGCCAGTGGTGCCGGAACCGGCGAAAGAGTCGAGGACGAGGTCGCCGGGGTTAGTTGATAGTTCGATAACCCGTTTTAACAGACGCTCCGGCTTTGGTGTTGAAAACAGCTCTGGTTGATCTGGAAGCGTTGCCGCATTTTCTGCCTTGGCCTCTTGGTTATGTCCAACTTCCTCCGAAGGCCACAGTGTTATCGGCACGACACCTTCTTTGCTGTCTCGTAAGAATCTTTTCATGCGTGGTTGGTTGCGACCATCTTTCCCCCACCACAACAAACCTTCATCCTCAAAGCGCTTTATTGTCTCAAGTGAATATCCCCAAGCACGACCTTTTGGGGGCAGTATCTCTTCGCCTTGCGGGCTAACAATCGGAAATAACCCAGAGCTTTTACCGGTTTGCGCAAACTGTTTGCCACGCTGCCCTGAGGTGAGACTTACATGCAGTGGGCTCGATGCCCATGCACCACGAGGGTCATTATCAGGGTTACTGTAATCACCAACATTTCTTTCGCTACGCGGCACTCGCCCCATTTTGAATAAGGATATATCTTTCGCATAGACAAGAACCATATCCGTAGCCGATGAAAAGTACACAGCGTTGTTATGCACGCTCGTAGTCTTCTGCCAAGTGATCGTGCCCACAAAGTTCATGCGCCCAAACACTTCATCACACATCACTTTGAGGTAATGCCCTTCAGCATCATCTATTGTCATCCACAACGAACCATCCTCCGACAACAACCGCCGGATAATCTCCAGCCGGTCGCGCATCAGCGACAGCCAGATCGAATGCTCCACCCCGTCGTCGTAATGCGTGAACGCGCTGCCAGTGTTATACGGCGGGTCAATAAATACGCACTTCACCTTCCCCGCAAACTCCGCCTCCAAAGCCTTCAACGCCAGCAGGTTGTCACCAAAAATGAGCTGATTGTCGAAAATGTCGCCATCCGTCACCCGATGTTTCGCGTGATAACTCCTCAAAGGGTCTTCCAGTAAAATACGCGGCTCCAGCTTCGGTCTATGTTCCTTACCGATCCAGGTGAGTTCTAATTTTTGTTTTTTGCTCATTAACCTATCCTGTGTAGTGGCTGTCAGGCGACTGCTTTGGTTTGCGGAAATGCCTCATCGGGAACAACAAGGTTCTGACTGAAAAACATCACCTCACTGCCGACATATCGCCGTTGCGCCGTGTAATTCAACCCATAACTAAGTGACTTGCTTAGCTGATACATGGCGCAAATCTCCTCAACATTGTCGTAAGACACCACCCAACGCGACTTGAATTGCTTCCTCTGGATTGCTTCAGCAATGGCGACGTGATCGTCATGCTCATAGTAGTTTCGGTACAAACCTTTGCCTTTGACGTAATAAGGCGGGTCGAGGTAGATCAAGGATTTCATCGGAAGAAATTCAGAACACCTGTTCAAGAGACGCAGTGAATCTTCGCAATACACTGTAATGTCGTCCGCTCGCTTGGCAATCTCTAGGATTCGTGCAGCAACAACATCCTTCTTGAAGCGCGCATCCAGTTTGTAATCGCCATCTTGATTCTTGCCGCCGATGACCCCCGCCTTCAGAATCCCGGAACGATTCGTTCTGTTCATGAACAAGGTCGCAAAACCCTTCTCAACCAAACTAGCCTTGCAGTCATCACGGAGAACCGAGCGCCACTTGAACCATTCCTCAATCGTAATAGGCGTGGACTCAAGCAGCTCCAAAATTGCACCAGAATGCTTGGTAACGGAGACCCAAAAAGCATAAACCGCAGGGTCAGCATCATTGATATGGATATGACTGGCATGACCATGAAACAACAATTCCAGCGCAACACCGGCTCCACCCGCATATGGCTCCAGGTAATGACCACCCCCAACGCCATTGACCTCCATCACCTTTGCAATGAATGGGGCGAATGGCGCTTTCCCGCCGGGGTAGCGCAATGGGCTGTACAGTTTATTTGAGAACATAGCTATACTTTCTTCAACTTAACTTCCAGTGCTGTCAGCTTGGCCGCATCCACTGCGAATCCATTTTTCATCACGCCGTGGATAGCTTCCTTGAATTTTGTCAGAAACGCATTGCTGGCATCTGGATTGTTTTCGACCCAATGTTTCCACGGGTTGTATGGCTTCGCGCCAGAGGACACTAATTTTTGAAATTCCTCGCCCTTATAAAAGCGCTTGAAAACCTCTCGTGGAGTCTTGTCACCCTGATACGCGGCGACCCGTTCCTTCACATCAACAGTGCCTACGGTAATTGCAAACTCCCTTATTACCTCGGACGCAGCGTTAGTGAATACGCTTCGAGAGAAACTCAGACGATTTTTCCAAAATTCATGATCGGCGGGGAGATTGTACAGGTGCTCAAAAATCAACTGATCTGGAGGCAGATTCCCGGGCAAAAGGACAACCGTCCTGAAGTTCTTGCCTTCGAGCTGTTGAGCAACATCCGAGTCCAGACAGACAATGCCTTTCTCGGCAAATTCTGGCACCTTGCTCTTGATCAAAGTCAAATAGTGACCACATCCGAGCGTCACCTCTGTCATCAAAGTCATGAACTTCTTTACTGGCTGTCTGATCATCAATGCAGCAAAGAAATCCGCAGCCTCTTTATCTTCAAAATAAACATTGACCTTTGGTAAAAAGGTATCAGGGGCAGTGGAAACGAGGCCCCTACTGGCATCTCGTATATCGTCATTGATTTGTGTCCACGACCAATCCTGCTTTACTTGAACATCGCCGTAGGTGTTACTCAGGTAAACCGTCTTGAATTTTTTCCTGAACTTCTGACTTTGCTCAAACGCATATTCAATCAAGGTCGGCGAGTGCGATGTCATGACAACCTGAAGATTCAAGCTCTTGCACATCCGATCAAGCATCTTCAATAAATTCACCTGCGCAGTAGGGAACAATCCCGCATCAGCCTCATCAATCAGTAGCAACCCGCCTTTGTAGTCGGGGTATTCTTCTTTCAATTTTCTGAAAGACATTAGCGCCAAGATGATCTGACCAGCATTGTCCTCGCCTGCGGAAACAGACTCCTGATCATAGTTGTCGCCATGCGCCACTGCTGAGTTAATGGTTCCCTGTGTACCAGTGGCAAAAGATGAATTGCGATTGAGAAGCTCATTGGTGAGCCCAATGAAATCCTGTTTGTGCTTTTGCAGGTACTCAAAGTCAATGACTTTGTAGTCCCTGTCTGCAATAGGGTAGAGACGTTTCAGACTGAGGAAAATAACCGGATGAGTGAAATTTCTACTCGTATTTCCTGTTGCCGTGCTGTTATTCCTAACTACAGGTCTCGGCGATTTTCCCCGCTTCATCAACTCTAATTTTGCTGTTGCAACTTGATTGGTATATCCGTCAAACAGTTCGATATTGACCGTCATGGAGCCAGGAACATCAAACTTCTCTGAGATTCGAAAGTGCTCGCTGTATTGGGACTTGAATGAGCCGCCAGTAATTTGCTGAAAAGAAACTGCCTCATCTTTAACCCAGTCTTTTTCAAAGTTAAAAATTTGCGCAGCAATACCCAGAATGGATGACTTGGACGTTCCGTTCTTCCCGCATACGACCGTGATGTGGTCGCCGAACTCGATCTCCACATTGTTTAGTGCGCGGAATTTTTCAATTATCAGCTTTTTTAGTTGAGTCTTAGACATTCCAATCATCCTCTCTGCCCCCTCAATTCCCATCAGAATGCCCATCCCTGTTGTTGCATGAATTTTTCAAGGTCAATGCAGGGCACATTGAAATGCGCGCACACGTTGGGTAATCTCTGGCCGCACTCCGGCGACGGATTCACTTCTCATTTCAACGTCCCAATACAATTACAAGGTAGAATTATCACCCAAAGTAGGAAAACTTATTCCTTCAATTTCCTGCAACGATTTCCCCGCAATCCCCTGCAAATCACCATACATTCCAACCGTTGCACCCATCACCCGCTCGATCTGCTCTTCGCGCTTTGCCCATTGTTTCATGATTGCTTTACGCTCCTTGTCGAGGTCTTCCTGCATCGTGGAAAAGGCTTCGACAATGGCCTCTACACGCTGACGGAAGCGTGGGCCAGTAAGGTATTGGTAGACCATTTCGGTCTTGGTCTGCTGGCCTTCGGATGACTGTCTGGCCGTGGCTAGCTCCAACAATGTCTGGCGCAAAATCATCGCCACCGGCAACGCGGCGCGCGGATGCGTCACCCAGATACCGTCCATCAGCTCGAAGGTTTCGATACCCTTGGGCAACGCCTGAGTAACAATCACGGCAATTTCCGCCTTGGCGGTGCGCTGATCCTCGCGCAACTTGGTCAGCCAGCCATCGCTCCAATTTTTGGTGCGCTTGGATTCCCAAAGAATGGTGCCGCTTGCCTGCCCTCCGTTGGTCCGCACGCGATGCAGCGCATCACCGCCGAATTCGCCCTTGGGTACAGGCTCAATCAGATCGAAAGGAAATTTGCTGCGCAGCAGGTTTTCAAGCTCTAGTTCCTGCACTTCACCCTGCAATTGTTGTGACCCCTGCTCAGCCCGGCGCTTGAGGTCCTCAATCTGTTTCTGCATCGCGGTAATGGTTTGCTCTTTCTCCATCACCTTGAGTTTCTGTTCTTCCTCGGCTTCTTTTTTGGCCAAGGTGCGCACTTCGGTCAAACCGACTTGCACGCGCTTTTCCACTGTGAGTTCCAACTCGCGCTTTTCTTCATCGAGTGCGCGCTGTCTTCTAATCAGCTCTGCTTGCGCCTTTTGCGCTTCAGCTAATTTGGCATTATTGGTGTTGAGCACTTCCTGTAATTCGGTCAGCTCACGCGCCTTGTTTTCCAATTCGGCAGCACTGGCAAGCTTGGCCTTCTTGGATTCTTCTGCTATCACGCGGGCACGTTCTGCTTTCAACTGTGCTGCAACTTGATCCGCTACTTGGTCGTCAAGCTTGCGCTTGTCTTCAACAAGCTGCTTTTCTTTGTCGCGCATCGCCTGTTCGCGCTTGGCGATGTCTGTGTCTTTCTGCGCGAGTTGTTCCTCAAACTGTTTGCGTGTTGCAGCAATCAGTGGTGCAGCTAGCGATTCATTGAGTTTGATCTCGGTGTGGCAGTTGGGGCAGGTGATAGTTGGTTCGGTCATGGCTCATCCTTTCTGGATTTCTTCGTCGCTTTGCCCAACAAACCACCTGCTTCACGCTCATCCAGCTCCAATTTTGGTGTTGAGTTTTTGAGCCGCTTTTCCACCTCTTTAATGTGCTCCGCCGATGGGATTTGCTCAGGCAATGTGCCGCCAATACGCTTGATGGCATCGCGCACTTCCTTGCCAACCTGCTCGTGAGTCTGAATGGCTTGAGTCTGAGTGCGAATGCCCTCGCGAGCCAGTTTGTCCCGCGTTTGCGTCATGCGGAACTGGTTGGCGGCCAGTTCGGTGGCATTCATCCGATCAAGCAGGTTGTCTTTTTCCGGGATAGCCTTGCGTGCCTTGATTGCAGCGCCGCCTAGTCCACCATACAAGCCTTTGTAACCGGCATCGTGGAATACACCAAACATTTTGCTTTGTACGCCAGCATCTTGAGCCGCGCCGGAGAGTGCCTTGAATTCTTCACTGGTTTGCTTGCGTAGATCCAACCGTTCAATGTCGGCTGCAGCTTGGTTGGTCAATTCCTGCCGACGAGCTTGAATCGCAAAGTATTTCTGGGCGTGGGCGATTTCCGTTTTGCGCGGATCGCCGTTCTGAGCAATGAGGTAACAGGCGAAACGCGAGAGGTGGTAATCATCAACAACTTGAACCGCCCCTTTGCCGCCGGTGATCGGTTTGCCGGCGCCGGCAAAGTGATCACCGGCACTGTTTCCAGAGGCTTCGCAGGAAGCCATGGCCCGCTTGACAGCATCTTCAAACCGACGCCACTGGCTGTATCCAAGCATGGGCTGCAAATCACGGGCGCTCCAGTATTCCGCGCCGTGCTCGTTGCTTTGCTTTAGATTTTCAAAGGATTGTGAACCCGGCATTGGTAATTGCTTATCCATCATGGTTCCCCTTTTTTATTCAGCCATAAGAATAACGGACTGATTTTAATTCCCTCGAATTCGAGGGAATTAAACCGCAGTTTATACATACCTCGCCCCCCACGGACTAATGATTTATGTGCTGTCACGCGACCTCCCATTCACAAGCGAACAAGGGCAATACGCTCACCTGCTGCGACAACTGTTTTTCAAGTTCATCAATCAGATTATCACGTCGGGACTGTATCTCGTCCTGGCGCTGAAACAATTCTCGCCGCTTGCGATCACGATTTCCTTCAAGGTCACGCTGCTCTTTTTGCACCGCGAGCTTTTCCGTCAGCGTTGCAGCCCCTTTGCTCCTTGTACGCGCCTCTTTGATCTGGCGGTCAAGCTCCTTGATTTCCCGTTCAAGACCGACTTTCAGATCATCCGCCCATGAGTCCAGCTTTTCAGTTTCCTGACTAAAAAAACTCAAATTTCGTGTTTCGAGGTTGCTCAGGATACGCGTTTTTTGTCTGCCTATTTCTGTTTCCAGTAACGCTGGGACGGTCACGTTAGCAGCGGCAAAGTCCAGCTGATCGGCATTCGACAATGCGGCTTGTTCTGGATGCGAGCGCGGTAGAGCTACCGCATGACCTGGCATAGTCAACAATCGTTCGGTTATATCCTGATCATGGATATGTCCATCCGAATCTATTGCCGCCGCGAGCATGTGTTCCTCGGATACGCCCAAGGAGTGAACCCGCAGCTTTTGTACCAGTAGCACGCCCGACTGGCCGCGCATCCCTTCAATAACCGAGACTTTCGATCCGTAGGCGTCGTAATCGAAAACGAGTTTACTGGGTTGCAATGTTTGCCGCTGTGCCTGCTCGATCAAGGACTGCGCCAGCGGATGTGCCAAGCGGTAGATATGTGCTTCCTCGCTGCGACGGGGTAATTCGTAACGACCGAGGGGAATCAGCGTACTGGCATCTGCTTTTATCCCAGATTGTTCATCTGGCTCAAACCCCTCCCAGCCTCCCCTTGTCAGGGGAGGAGCGGGCTTAGCCCTCCCCCTGATAAGGGGGAGTTGGAGGGGGTTTGGTTCTAATGGATTTTCTGTGTTTAAGCCATGAGGCAGCGAATTGAGTGTGAATCCGGTGTCGTCCTCGTCAAACTCGGCATGTCCATTCAATGCGGCACGAGTGAATTTCATCAGCAGTCGCTCTAGCCTGCCTAGTGATGCGCGAGCATCCTGATTGCGCAAGCGCAGCCTTTCTTGCACATCTTCATCGAAATTTTCGAGTAACGATTTACGAGCACTAATCATCGCATCGCTGATTTCACCCGCCAAATCCAGTTGCAGTTGTTGGAAAGCGGTATGAATTGCTTCAGGGTGGCGGCAGGTTTGATATATCTCGGCAATACGACGCTCGAAATCAACACCTGACTCAACCGCTCCCAGCACTTCATCGCTCGCGCCGAATACCCCATCGAAAAGCTGAAACTTTTGTGCCAACAACTCGTAAACACGTTTGTCGGCATCATTATCGCGGTTCAAAAAGTTGACCACCACGACATCGTGCTTCTGTCCATAACGGTGGCATCGACCGATACGCTGTTCGATGCGTTGCGGATTCCACGGCAAGTCGTAATTAATAACCATCGAGCAAAACTGAAGATTGATCCCTTCCGCGCCCGCTTCGGTCGCGATCATAATCGAGCCTTGTTCACGAAAGTAATCAACCAGTGCCGCTCGCGTGTCTGCCGAACGAGATCCTGTTATCCGGTCGGTACCTGCATGGCGTTTGAGCCATTCGGTATAAATACGGCGTGATCCCTGATCGGTATTCGTTCCATTGAACAAAACAACGCCGGGTGTACCTGCACCAAACTCCGACGTATTCGCCAGCAATTCGAGCAGATAGGATTGCGTACGTCGGGATTCTGTAAAGATGATGGCTTTCTTGGCAGCACCTAATTCATCCAGCTTATTGAATGCAACTTTCAAGGCTTGCAGCAGCGCCATCCCTTTGGCATTTTCCGTAATCGACACCGCCAAATTACGGAAGGATTCCAGTTCGGCAATTTCATCCTTGATTGCGGCAATCTCGCTTTGAGTCTTGGCACGGGTGTCATCCGCGCTGGCAGCCTCTATTTCCTCGGTTAACTCATCCAGCGTCTCGAAGTCCTGGTCCAGCGCTTCGGCAAGATCAATACTTGCCGATTTATCATCCAGCGTCTGGGTAAGGCGCTTGATCAACGTCTCAAGCGCACCAGCAATGGCGAAAGTGGAAGAAGCCAACAGCTTGCGCAGAACCAGCGTGATGAGCTGCCGCTGACTGTTGGGTAAAGCAAAAAGTGAATCGCGTTGCAGGTACTCAGAAACGTCGTTATATAGCTTGGTTTCGTTTGGGCCCGGAATAAATTCCTGCAACATGGGAATACGCCGCGTATATTTCACATAGGCTTCAACCTGGCGGCGCAGCGTGCGTTTGCAGATGGGCTGTATGCGGCTCTTCAATGCATCAAAGCTGGCCGCATCCTTGAGTTGGCCGAACTGGGTCTTGAAACTATCCAGATCACCGAAGACACGCTCATCAACAAAACTAACCAGTCCATACAATTCAAGAAGGGAATTCTGTAGCGGCGTAGCGGTGAGTAACACCTTGGGGGCCGTTAATAGCGCCTCACGCAATGTGTTCGCAGTCTTGTTTTCCGGCTTGTAAACATTGCGCAGGCGGTGCGCTTCGTCAATTACCACCAAATCCCACGGCACAGACTGGACTTCTTTTGCTTTGCCAGCGGCGAACTGGTATGAACATATCCGTATCGATTTCGCATCGAACGGGTTGTCCATGCCATTTTTAATAGCCAGCTTGTAGGACTTTGCTTCGAGAATACCGGCAGTGATGCCAAATTTATCTGCCAGCTCTTGATGCCACTGTTTACGCAGATTGGCCGGAACGATGATGAGAATGCGGCGCTTCCGCTCGGCCCAACGCTGAGCGATCAGCAACCCCGCCTCAATGGTTTTTCCCAGTCCCACTTCATCGGCCAGAATGACCCCCTTTGATAGCGGGTTGCTGGTGGCAAACAAAGCTGCATCAATCTGGTGGGGATTCAGATCAACCTGCGCATCCAGCAGCGCGCCAGCCATGCTATCCATAGAATCGGATGCGGCTCGAAGCGTTAGCTGGTGTGCAAAATAAGCTGATTGGTGTGCGCTGTAGTGAGACGTGCTGGTCATTATCTGCCGCTGATATGCGCTTTATACAATGCGTGTGAGTGTCGCATCAAAGCACCGGCATGTCTATTGATCGCCACCAACAAAACTGTTAACCCCAAGACCATAAATAGACGGGTATTTCTATCAGCCCAACAGCTGCCGGACAGGTTTGAAACTCTTGCGATGAATATCGGTGACGCCATGCTCGCGCAAGGCGGCGAGATGTGCGGCGGTGGGGTAGCCTTTGTGGATGTTGAGGCCGTATTGAGGATATTGTTCGTGCAGTTGCAGCATCAATGCATCGCGGTCGGTTTTTGCCAGTATCGAGGCTGCGGCAATCGCGGCGACCTTGCTGTCGCCTTTGACGATCGCCTCACTGGCTATCCCGGTCTGCGGGCAATACAGGCCGTCAACCAGCACCCACTGCGGCTGGATGGACAAGGCCTGCACCGCGCGTTTCATCGCCAGCAGCGTGGCTTGCAGGATATTAAGTTCGTCTATTTCCTCTACGGAAGCATAAGCCACCGCCCAGGCCAGCGCGCGTTCGCGAATCAGCAGCGCTAACTTATCGCGCTGTTTTTCGGTCAGCTTCTTGGAATCGTTCAGGCCGGGAATGGGATTTGACGCATCCAGGATCACGGCGGCGGCACTCACCGGCCCTGCCAGCGGGCCGCGTCCCGCCTCATCCACACCACAGACGAGCATGCCCTCCAGCCCATCCGCCGCACTTGAGCCGAAAAGCGGCATCAGGCGGCAGGCAGGTATTGCAGCACGGCTGCGGCCGCTTTTTGCGCGGTATTCTGGCGCAACGTTTGATGCAATTCAGTAAATGTATGCTCCAGTTGCGCAATCGCATCTTTGTCGTTCAACAAATTGAGCAAAGCCTGAGATAGATTCTCCGGTGTGGCATCTTCCTGCATCAGCTCCGGCACGACGAAACGTCCGCACAGAATGTTCGGCAAACCGAAATAGGGCAAATAGCTTTTGCGCTTCATCATCCGCCATGTCATCGGATTCAGGCGATAGGTAATGACCATCGGCCGTTTGAGCAAAGCGCATTCCAGCGTCGCCGTGCCCGATGCCACCAGCACCATATCGGCCGCTGTCATCGCATCCTGCGCATGACCGAACAACAGGGAAATCGGCAATTCCTGTGCATCACAATCATAAAGTGCCTGCTCGAAATACACGCGCGTTTCACGACTCACCAGCGGCACCAGAAAACGCGCATCCGGCAATTGCTGCAAAATCAGCTTGGCCGTTTCGATATAAAGGGCGGCAAGGCTTTTTACTTCACCCTGCCGACTGCCTGGCAAAAAAGCAAATACTTTGGCCTGCAGCGGAATGCGCATTGTTTCACGCATTGCGTTGCGATTCGGTCGATCCGGCAACATATCGGCAAGCGGATGTCCGACATAGTCCACCGGCACGCCAGCTTTCCTGTATATCTCGGGTTCATGCGGAAAAAGTGCCAGCATATGGGTAACCGCACGCTTGATCTTGTTGATGCGTTCACCGCGCCATGCCCAGATTGACGGGCTGACGTAATGAACAGTGGGGATACCGTGCCGCTTGAGCGCGAACTCCAGGTCAAGATTGAAATCCGGTGCGTCCACTGCGATGAACAAGGCCGGTCGGTTGGCCAAAAAATAGCGCCGCAATTTGCTGCGTATGCCGGTAATTTCACGGTAATGACGCAACACCTCGACATAGCCGAACACCGCAAGTTTCTCCATCGGAAACAATACCTGCATGCCGACTGATTGCATTCTGGGGCCGCCGATACCGACGAATTCCACCTCCGGGCGCGCAAGCTTTAATGCCGTCATCAGGTGACTGGCCAGCAAGTCCCCCGATGCTTCGCCCGCAACGATACCTATGACAATTTTCTGTTGCGACATGAACAAACCTGTTAGCGAACGATACCGCGTTGTGAGTTAGCCAAAAAATCAGCCAGGGGTTGCAGCTCGACATGCTCTGCCTGTTGAATGGCGGCCTGAGCTTCAGCCAGACTCAAACCGGATTTATACAGCGTCTTGTAGGCGCGTTTGATCGCCATGATGGAGGCGCTGGAAAATCCGCGCCGCTTGAGCCCTTCAGAATTGATGCCGTGCGGCGCACTGGGGTTGCCGGATACCAGCATGTAAGGCGGCACATCCTGCAACAAAATGGTGCCCATGCCGGTGATAATGTGCGCGCCGATGCGAACGAACTGATGCACCACGGTGAAACCGCCCAGAATCGCATAATCACCGACCTCAACATGCCCAGCCAGTTGTGCATTGTTGGCAAAAATGGTGTGGTCGCCAACCTGACAGTCGTGTGCCAGATGCACATAGGCCATGATCCAGTTGTGATTCCCCACGCGCGTCACGCCGACATCCTGAGCCGTGCCGAGGTTGAAGGTGCAGAACTCGCGTATGGTGTTGTGATCGCCGATCTCGAGCCGGGTCGGCTCATTGGCATATTTCTTGTCCTGCGGAATTTCTCCCAGTGAACAGAACTGAAAAATACGGTTATGCTGACCAATACGGGTATGCCCGTTGATCACCACATGCGGGCCGATCACCGTGCCTGCACCTATTTCGACATGCTCACCGATAATCGAATATGCACCCACCTCAACATCGGCGGCGAGCCGTGCGTTCGGGTGGACGATAGCGGTCGGATGTATCATCAGGCCACCGTTTTAACGGTACACATCAATTCGGCTTCAGCTGCCAGCTGACCATCCACTTCGGCAATGGCTTTAAACTTATACACGCCGCGCATGCTGCGGGTAAGTTCCACCTTGAAAATCAACTGATCACCCGGAGTGACCGGACGCTTGAAACGCGCGCCGTCGATACCGGCGAAGTAGTACACCGTTTTTTCGTCCGGTTTCTTTTCCATACTCTGAAATGACAGCAAGGCGGCCACTTGCGCCATGGCCTCGATAATCAACACGCCCGGCATCACAGGATGATGCGGATAGTGCCCGGGAAAGAATGGCTCATTAATGGTGACGTTTTTCAAAGCCACAATATTTTTTCCGGGCTCGAGTTCCAGTACGCGATCCACCAGCAAAAACGGGTAACGGTGCGGCAAGCTCTCAAGAATTGCGTGGATATCCATTACGGGTACGGACTTTTCGGGTTGTGTACTCATTCTGCACTGCCTTTCAATGATTCTTGTTTTAACAACAATTTTTCCAGCACCTTGATTCTATTTGACATTTCATCAAGATGACGCAAGTGAACCGCGCTTTTCTTCCAATCGTCCGTCTTGCTGAACGGGAATATCCCCGCATAGGAACCCGCTTCGCGGATAGATTTCCCGATCAGGGTGAACGACGAAATGACCACATGGTCGGCAATCTTCAAATGCCCCAATATCCCGGCACTGCCACCAATCTGACAATACTTCCCTATTGTCGTGCTGCCGGCGACACCCACACAACCGGCAATCGCCGTGTGTGCGCCTATGCGCACGTTGTGCGCAATCTGAATCTGATTATCCAGCTTTACGCCATCTTCGATCACGGTATCGTCCAGCGCACCGCGATCTATGGTGGTATTCGCGCCGATTTCCACATCGTTACCAATCACCACACGACCAATTTGCGGAATTTTGATCCAGCGTCCCTCATCCATCGCGATACCGAACCCATCCGAGCCTATCACCACCCCGGAATGCGCGATCAGATTGTCACCTATCACACAGCCGTGATAGATCACCACCCGTGGATACAAACGCACGTTACAGCCAATCAGCGCGTTATCGCCGATGCAACACCCTTCACCAATCACAGAATTCGCGCCGACTACGACTCCGGCGCCGATCACTGCCGTAGCAGCGATGCTGGCAGTGGGATCAATCCGCGCGCTTTTATCGACAACAGCACTGGAATGAATTCCCCCTGCACTCTCCGGAAAGGGATTGAGCAAGGCAGAAACCTTGGCAAAACAGGCATAGGGATTTTTTGAAATGATACGTGGCAAATCGGTTGCCTGCGCGTCGGCTTCACCCAGTATCACCGCACCAGCACGGGTATTATCCAGCTGTGCGCGGTATTTACTGTTGGTCAAAAAACTGATCTGGTTTGCTAAAGCGTGTTCCAGCGTTGCCACTTGTGAAATACGCACTTCGGCGTCACCCACTACGCGCTCGCCCAAATGCGCTGCAATCTCTGCCAACGAATAAACCATGTTAGCAGTTACTTACCATCAGCCTTATCCAAGGCGAGATTTTTAAGCACCTTATCGGTAATATCGACCTTGGGATTGCGGTAAACCGCTTCCTGCAAAATAAGATCATACTTTTCGGACTCTGCAATGGATTGTATCGCCTTGTTGGCACGCTCCAGCACGACAGCCAGCTCCTCGTTCTTGCGCAGACTCAAATCTTCCCGAAATTCGCGCTGCATGCGTTGCAGGTTGACATTCAGTGCGCTCAGCTCGCGTTCCTTGTTGCGATGCTCGACCTCACTCAATCCAGCAACCTCTTTTTCCAGCAAGGTTTGCAACTCCTTGGCTTGCTTCATCAACTTTTTGATTTCCAGATCACGCCCGGAAAATTCTTTTTCTATCTTTTTTTCTGCCTTCATCGCCGGGGCAGACTCACGCAAGATACGCTCGGTATCGACCACACCCACCTTAAAATCCCCGGCCATAGCCGAGCCCGCAGCCAGCAATACGCCCAGCAGCAGCGTCCTGATCATCCTTGTTTTCATAATCCGTCCCTTAACATTATCAGCCTGCAGTCATAGCCCCTGTGAGAGCCTTAGAACATCGTGCCCATTGTAAACTGGAACGCCTGCAATTTATCCACTGCCTGCTTATTCAACGGCA
Organism: Gallionella sp.; assembly: GCA_030652475.1. Lineage (GTDB taxonomy): Bacteria > Pseudomonadota > Gammaproteobacteria > Burkholderiales > Gallionellaceae > Gallionella. The sequence continues at coordinate 47,081 of JAUSAO010000116.1, forward strand.
CACCGTAACTGAACTTGAGCGGTCCCATCGGCGATATCCAGATCACCGCCGCGCCAGCGGAATAACGCATCCCCGCACTGCCGGGCAAATCACCCGGACCATAGACTGCACCGCCATCGATAAATCCACTCAAACGCACCGACTTATCCTTAATTCCTGGCATGGAAGCGATGATTTCCATGCTGCCGGTTACGCGGCGCAGGCCACCCAACGAGAAATTATTGACATCTCGCGGCCCCAGCGAGTTAGGTTCATAGCCACGGACCGAGCCGGTTCCACCCGCATAAAAATTCTTGAAAAACGGCATTTTTTTACCCGCATAGCCATTCCCCAAGCCAGCTGAGCCGTTCAGCATCAGGGTAAAATCAGACGTCATCGGGTAGAACCACTGATGTTCGTAGTTCAGCTTGAAATAACGCATATCCATTACAGGCATCGCCACTTCGGCGTACGCACGCTGCACCGTCCCTGCGGTGGTGTATATCGCGCTGTCGCGCGTATCACGCCCCCACCCCAGTGTTCCCAGCACCGTAGTGGTGGTCGAACCAAACGTATTTACATAATTCTGGTACGAAACCGGGCTCAGCGCAGTCAAACCAATACTGGATCGTTCTGCTGACATACCGAAGGAAATATTTTCATCCTCGTTGATCGGCACCCCGAAACGCACACCGCCTCCAAGGGTGGAAGAAGTGTATTGGCTCACGGTGGCTCTGGTGGCATCAGAGTTGCGTTTGAAAAAGTCAAAGCCGCGGCTTATGCCATCATCGGTATAGTAGGGATTGGTATAGGAAACAGAAATATTCTGATTGATTTTGCCGGTATTGAGCTGTGTGGCAATATGGCTACCGCTGCCGAACAAGTTGGCCTGCGTAATCCCGCCGCTGAACACCAGCCCCTCCCCGCCACTATAGCCCGCACCCACGGTGAAACTGCCGGTGGATTTCTCTGCCACCGACAAATTTACATCCATCTGGTCTGCGGCACCTTGCACGGCCGGCGTCTCGACATTCACTTCCGAGAAGAACCCCAGACGATCGATACGCTGTTTGGATTTTTTGATTTTCGTTACGTCAAACCAGGCCCCTTCAAGCTGGCGGAATTCACGGCGTATCACCTCATCACGCGTCTTGGTATTACCGCTGATATTGATGCGCCGTATATAGACGCGCTGACCGGGATCAATCTGGAAATTGAAAGCCACTTCATGCTTTTCCTTGTTCAGGTCAGGAACCGCATTGACGTTGGCGAAGGCATAGCCTTCAGCCGCCAGACGCTCACCGACCAGCTTGCTGGTTTCGGACAGCGCCTTACGGGAAAAGTCATCATTCTCCTTGACCTGAATGAGCTTCTCAATTTCTTCTTTAGCCACCAGGGTATTGCCGGACACCTCAACTTTGGCAACCGTGTACTTGGCACCTTCACGGATATTGATCGTGATATAAATATCCCTCTTGTCCGGTGTGATGGAAATCTGGGTGGAATTGATATTGAATTCCAGATAACCGCTATCCATATAAAATGATCGCAAGGATTCCAGATCAGCTGACAGTTTTGGCTTGGAATACTGATCGTCCTTGCTGAACCAGCTCATCCAGTCCGGTGTGCTGAGTTTCATCAAATCCAGCAGATCATCTTCAGGGTAAACTTCATTGCCGACAATATTGATCTGCTTGATTTTTGAAACATCACCTTCTATCACGTCAAATACGATGCTGACGCGATTGCGCTCCAGTTCGGAAATTTTGGTATTGACGGTCACGCCATATTTTCCGCGTGCCACGTACTGACGTTTCAAATCCTGCGTCGCCTTCTCCAGCGCCCCTTTGTCAAAAATACGTGCCTCAGCCAGGCCGGCATATTTCATATTATCTTTGAGCTGATCCTTGGAAAAATCCTTCACACCATTGACCTGAATACTGGCAATCGAGGGGCGCTCGCGCACCAGAATAATCAGCACCCCCTGCTCCACCTCAAGCCGTACATCCTTGAAGAAACCCGTGCCATACAAGGCGCGTATCGCTACCGCCGCCTGTTCGTCGTTCATCGTATCGCCCACCTTGATCGGCAAATAACTGAACACCGTGCCAGCTTCAGTACGCTGTATGCCTTCAACACGTATATCTTTTACGGTGAACGGGGTGATCGCCCAGGCGGGAGACATGAATAACAGTGAAATAATTCCTGCAAGTTTTGTTTTGTTCATTTATTACTAACCCGAGATGAGGCGATTGATATCGTTATATATGGCAAAAACCATCAAAGTACCCAGCAATGCGATGCCGATCTTCTGACCGATTTCCCAAGCCTGCTCGGAGACTGGGCTACCCTTCAGCAATTCCGCAACATAATACAGCAAGTGCCCGCCATCCAATAAGGGAACCGGCAGCAAATTCAATACACCCAAGCTGATACTGATCAAAGCCAGAAAGCCCAGATAAGCTACCAGGCCCATCTGCGCAGACTGCCCGGCATAATCGGCGATAGTAATCGGGCCGCTTAAATTTTTCATGGACACTTCGCCCAGCACCATTTTTCCCAGCATTTTCAAGGTGATAACCGAAGTATCCCAGGTTTTTCGCAGTGCTTGCCCCGCGGCTTCCAGTGGCGGATAACTGACAATAGTCATCATCGCCTGCCATGCGGCCTTGTCTATTTGCGGAGCCGCGCCTATCTTACCCACTTTATTACCCGACTCGGTAGCGACTTGCGGAATGACAACAACATTCAGATTCAACTCACCACGTTGAATATCGAGTTGCACAGACTGACCCGCATGGCTACGCACCATTTCCACCAACGTGCTCCAGCTTGGCATCGCCACTCCATTGGCACGCAATACAAGATCACCCTCTTGCAAGCCGGCGCGCTGTGCTTCGCCGCCTTCGGACAACTTGCCTATGACAGGCGAAAGAATGGGCTGATACCGATGCAAACCCAGCTTATCAAGGAATTCACCGTCCAGGTCACGTGCTTCCAGGCTGCTCATGTTCAGGGTATGAGTGATCGTTGTGCCTCCGGCGGTTTTCCCCTCAACTAGCACTTCACCCCCTTGCAGGGCAAGCGTCAGTAATTTCCAGCGCAACTCCTGCCAACTCGGTATCGCCTCACCATTGATGCTGAGCAGGGTCTCGCCCGATTGCATTTGCGCGAAGGATGCCGGCGTACCCGTCGGCACATCGCCCAGTGTTGGCTTTAATCCCGGTACACCGTGCATGAACAAAACCCAATACAACACGATAGCCAGCAAAAAATTCGCCAACGGCCCGGCAACGACAATTACCATGCGCTGCAATACCGGCTTACGGTTGAATGCCTGACTCAAGTCGTTTGCTGCAACCTCACCTTCGCGTTCGTCCAGCATCTTGACGTAACCGCCCAGAGGAATCGCAGAAATCACCCACTCGGTATCGCTACCGGCAAAACGTTTGCAATAAACGACTTTTCCGAAGCCCACCGAGAAACGCAATACTTTCACCCCGCAGCGGCGCGCCACCCAGTAGTGTCCGTATTCGTGAAACACAACCAGCAGTGCGATTGCGCCAACAAAGGCCAGTAGCGTCATCATGGGTTCAGTTGTTGAATCTGTAGTTGTGCGGCATGACGCGCTGCTGCATCGGCAGCCAGCACATCATCCAGACAGGTCACTGTGCTGACAGGCAGTGCGTCCAGCACCGCTTCGATCACACGCGGAATCGATAAGAACGGGATACGTTTATCAAGGAAAGCCTCCACCGCAATCTCGTTTGCTGCATTCAACACTGCCGGAGCCGTACCCGCCGCACGCAAAGCCTGATAGGCCAGCGCAAGGCAGGGGAAACGCTCATAATCCGGCGCCACGAAATCCAGGGTGGCCACCTTGAACAAATCCAGCACACCGACACCGGAATCGATACGTTCAGGATAAGCCAGTCCGTATGCGATCGGCGTGCGCATGTCCGGGTTGCCGAGTTGCGCGATCACCGAACCATCCACATATTCGACCAGCGAATGAATCACACTCTGCGGGTGTATCACCACCTGAATATCATCGGCATGGGCATTAAACAGCCAATGCGCTTCGATCACTTCCAGGCCCTTGTTCATCATACTGGCTGAATCGACCGAAATTTTGCGCCCCATCACCCAGTTCGGGTGCGCACAAGCCTGATCCGGTGTGACGTTCAGCAATTCGGTGAGTGGCGTATTACGGAAAGGACCACCCGATGCCGTAAGTAAAATGCGTCTTACGCCATTAGCTGCCATATCGCCATCATATCCACGCGGCAAAGCCTGAAAAATCGCGTTGTGTTCACTGTCTATCGGCAGCAACGCTGAACCGCTGGCGCGCACCGCATCCATAAACACATTGCCTGCCATCACCAGCGTTTCTTTATTTGCCAGCAGGATTTTTTTACCTGCCTTTGCCGCAGCCAATGTAGGACGCAATCCGGCGGCACCGACGATGGCAGCCATTACCGTTTCTACTTCCGGCAAAACACAAACCTGTTCCAGCGCATCGACGCCGCACAAAACCTCCGTGCTCGAGCCTGCGTTACGCAATAATTTACGCAACTGCACCGCAGCTACTTCATCGAGCAACACCGCATAGCGCGGATCAAATTGCACGCATTGCCGAAACAACAAATCAATCTGACGATGAGCCGTCAGTGCAACGATACGAAATTTATCGGGATGACGCGCCACCACATCCAGCGTACTGCTGCCGATACTGCCAGTGGAGCCTAATACGGTTAAATTTTGCATTAGAAATCAGGCGACAATAAATTAATTATGGGGGAACTGCGGATACGATTCATGATAAGCAGTAATTTGGCTGATAGCGTTTGACAGCCTGGTTGTATGGCTATCAATGAGGGCTTGGGCTTTAGCCCTTCGCCAGAATTGAGTAGTCTTATCAGTAGTTTCATCAATCTCATTTACTGCCCTATCTGCTGCAGCAAAATGACCAGCGCGGCCAATGGCAATGTCGAAGTCAAGGCGTCGATACGGTCCAGCAGCCCCCCGTGCCCCGGCAACAACGCTCCACTGTCCTTGACGCCCGCTTGACGCTTGATGGCAGACTCAAACAAATCACCGATGACCGCCAGCCCCACCCACCACCAGGACGCAAGCAATAAAACAGGCAGCACGCCGCGATGATCCGCATAGGCACTGATATTCCAGATCAGAAGCACATAGATCGTGGCACCCAGCACTGCCCCTGCAACCCCTTCCCAGGTTTTACCGGGGCTGATGCTGGGGGCGAGTTTATTTTTACCGAAGCGGCGTCCGGCGAAGTAGGCACCAATATCTGCGACCCAGACCAGACACATCAAAAATAACAATATCAAGGGGCTTAATGCATACAAATCCAGCATGGCCAAACCCGTCGGAATCAACACTGACCAGCCGGCCAGACACATCAATAGCGGATTTTCAACCTTCCAGCCGACAATCAGCCAGGTGGGGACGATAATAAGCCAGAACAAGGCAGCAACAGCATAAATCAACAAGTGGGGTAAAGTTTGCTCGACATCGCTGTGGCCCGCATCAAACCAGACTATGGTCAGCATGATGGCCAGCGTCAATGTGCCATAAATATACGCATTTCTGCCGGATATTTTGGACAGCTTCGACCATTCCAGCGTTCCCTGCATGACCACCAGCACCACCAACCCCGTCCACCATGCATCAGGCAGGGCCAACAAAACCAGCAACAACAGCGACAACAAGATGACGGCAGTAATTATTCTGGATTTAAGCATGTGACTCTCCTGATTCAGCTTGCACTTTTCCGCTCAGCAACTGTTCACTGGTTCGCCCAAAACGCCGCTCGCGATTTTGGTAGGAAGCAATGGCATGTTCCAATTTTTTTCGATCAAAAGCAGGCCATAAGGTATCGGTAAAATACAACTCGGTATAGGCCAGTTGCCACAACATGAAATTGCTGATGCGCTTCTCGCCACCCGTGCGTATGAACAGATCCGGCTCAGGCGCATCGCTCATGGACAGATACGGCTGAAGGTCTTCTTCGGAAAACGAGGTAGCCAGTTCCGGATGATCATGCAACAGCGCCTGTACCGCATGCATCACATCCCAGCGTCCGCCGTAATTGGCGGCAATAGTCAGCGTCAAGCCGGTATTATTGGAGGTCAATTGTTCGGCATCGCGCATCGTATGCCGGAGTTTTTCGTCAAAACGGCTCCGGTCGCCTATAATTTTCAAACGGATATTATTTTTATGCAGATTAGCGACTTCGCGTTCCAGCATTTTCAGGAACAAGGACATCAAAAAGGAAACTTCATCGACCGGGCGTCGCCAATTCTCACTACTGAATGCAAATACCGTCAGGTATTCCACGCCCAGGTCACGGCACGCACGTACTGCCCCACGCAGTGCTTCAACCCCGCGCTGATGCCCCATGATACGCGGCATAAACCGCTGCTTTGCCCAACGCCCATTGCCATCCATGATGATGGCAATATGGCGCGGAATGCGTGCAATATCAGGAATGGAACGCGTGGAGCTTGGCAGCATCGCAGTTACACGGCCATTAAATCAACTTCTTTTGCAGCCAGTGCCTGGTCAATTTCAGAAACAAAACGATCCGTAAGTTTCTGTATCTCATCCTGAACACGACGCTCGTCGTCTTCGGAAATTTCTTTATCCTTGAGCAGGCTCTTCAGGGAATGGTTCGCATCGCGGCGTATGTTACGCACCGCAATCTTGGCATCTTCACCTTCAGCCTTGACCACCTTGATCAAATCACGGCGACGCTCTTCGGTCAACATAGGCATGGGAACACGGATCTGCTCACCATTGGTGGAGGGATTCAAACCCAGATCCGCATCGCGGATCGCACGTTCCACCTTGCCGACCATGCTCTTTTCCCACGGCTGCACACCAATGGTGCGCGCATCAATCAGGGTAACGTTGGCGACTTGCGTCACCAGCGTCGGACTTCCATAATAATCGACTGTCACATGATCCAGCAAACCGGTGTGTGCACGGCCGGTACGAACCTTACCCAAGTCTGCTCTCAATGCATCCAGCGACTTGCGCATGCGTTGCTCAGTATCTTTTCTGATTTCAGAAATCATGCTTTTTCTCCTGTTTTACAGGGGCGGGAATGAACGGTTAGCACCGAAAGCACCCCCCTGCCACCTACTCTACTCAACACGCACCAGCGTACCCTCACCCTCGCCGAACACCACGCGCTTGAGCGCGCCCGGCTTGAAGATGCTGAATACGATAATCGGTAACTTCTGGTCGCGACACAAGGTCAGCGCAGTCGCATCCATCACCTGTAAATTCTTGCTGATCGCCTCATCAAAACTCAGGCTTTGATAACGAACCGCATGCGGATCCTTCTTGGGATCAGCCGTATAGATACCATCTACTTTCGTGGCTTTGATGACTACCTCGGCGCTCATTTCCACGCCGCGCAATGCCGCAGCAGTATCCGTCGTGAAAAACGGACTGCCTATGCCTGCCGCAAAAATAACCACTTTACCCTCTTCCAGATAACGCAGGGCTTTGCCACGAATGAACGGCTCGGCGACTTGCTCCAGATTCAAGGCCGATTGCACGCGGCAATCCAGCCCGGCACGCGTCATCGCATCCTGCAATGCCATCGAATTCATTACCGTGGCCAGCATACCCATGTAATCGGCGGTCGCTCTATCCATCCCGGCCGCCGCCGGAGCGACGCCGCGAAAGATATTGCCGCCACCGATCACCATTGCCACTTGCACACCCATCCCGACCACTTCTGCAATCTCGGCCACGATACGCTCGATGACCGTACGATTGATACCATAGCTGTCGTCGCCCATCAGGGCTTCGCCAGAGAGCTTGAGCAGTATGCGCTTATAGACAGGTGTGCTCATGATAATCAGCCCTGAGCAGCAGCGATGGTTGCAGCTACTTCAGCTGCATAATCTTCAACTTTCTTCTCAATACCCTCGCCCACCACAAACATCTGGAACGTGGAAACCGAAGCATTTTTGCCTTTCAGCAATTGCTCGATAGTCTGCTTGCCGTCTTCAGCCTTGACGAACACCTGACCCAGCAGCGTGACTTCTTTGAGGAATTTTTGCACGGTACCTTCGGCAATCTTTTCCAGCATCGCTTCCGGTTTTCCGGCTTCGCGCGCTTTTTCGATGGCAATACGGCGTTCCGTTTCGATATCCACCGGATTAACTCCGGAAATATCAACCGACTTTGGCTTGCTGGCTGCGATATGCATACAAATATCGCGACCGAGTGTTTCGTCACCGCCGGTGAAATTCAGCAACACACCGATTTTGCTGCCGTGCAGATAGCTGGACAATGTGCCTGTCGTGGTTTCGTAACGCTCGAAACGACGCACAGTAAGATTCTCACCCAACTTCATCACCAGCGCCTTGCGAACTTCTTCAACGCTACCTGCACCATTGGCAATAGTCATAACGGACAATGCCTCAAGATCAGCAGGATTGTTTGCCGCCACGGTTTCCGCAACATTTCTGGCGAACGCAACAAAATCATCATTCTTGGCGACGAAGTCAGTTTCGCAGTTAATTTCAGCCACTGCACCCGCTTTTCCATCAGCAGCGATAAACGCGCTAACCACACCTTCAGCCGTCACACGAGAGGAAGCCTTGCTCGCTTTTGCACCGCTCTTGATGCGCATCTGCTCTTCAGCCACCTTAAAATCGCCATTGGCTTCAACCAATGCCTTCTTGCACTCCATCATGCCGAGACCGGTTGCCTCGCGCAATTCCTTAACCATACTTGCGGTAATTTCTGCCATGTTCAACTCCTATAATTCCGATAAAAAACTTACAAAAAAAGGGGCTTGCGCCCCTTTTCGCGCCTTGATGAAAATTAGGCTGCTTGCTCTGGCTCTTGTTCAGCAACTTGCTGAACCAATTCATTCAATGCCTGCGCACGACCTTCCAGAACAGCGTCAGCGATACCGCGGGCATACAAGCGAATCGCCTGAGTAGAGTCATCATTACCAGGAATCACGAAATTCACACCAATCGGTGAATTGTTGGTATCAACGATGCCGATCACCGGAATGCCCAGCTTGATTGCCTCAACGATAGCACCCTTCTGGTAACCTACGTCGATAACAAACAAGGCATCTGGCAAAGCGGGCATATCTTTGATACCACCCAGACTGCGATTCAACTTCTCCAGCTCGCGACTCATCATCAGGGCTTCTTTTTTGGAAAGAGTTTCAGCCGCGCCGTCAGCTGTCATTGCTTCCAGATCGCGCAGACGCTTGATGGATTGTTGCACTGTCTTGTAGTTGGTCAGCATGCCGCCCAACCAGCGATGATTTACGAACGGGGAATTGGCGCGAACGGCTTCTTCCTGAATAATTTCGCGTGCCTGACGCTTGGTTGCCACAAACAGGACAGTGCCTTTTTTTGCGGACAGCTTACGAACGTAGCTCTCTGCTTCGGCAAAAAGCGCTACGGATTTTTCCAGGTTGATAATATGAATTCTGTTGCGGTGACCGAAGATGTACGGAGCCATCTTTGGATTCCAGAAACGTGTTTGGTGACCAAAATGAACACCAGCATCCAGCATTTGACGCATTGTTACAGCCATGACTATTCCTATCGTAAGGGTTAAAACTACCATTCGCCAGCCTGACTCTTGCGAGCACCCCAACTTGTGCGAACGGGAAATTTGCATCGGCCTATTCCGACGCAACGCGCATTCTAGCACTAATCAACGACTGATCTCAACCAAATTACGCCGGGCAGTTCGTGCTATTCACCTACTCCATATACATCCCGCCGTTCACATGCAATGTGACACCCGTGATGTAAGCCGCACCAGACCCTGCCAGGAAGGCCACGGCATTGGCGATGTCGGCGGGTTGTCCGAGACGCTTCAGCGGCACATGCGTGATCAGTTTGGCGCGTTGTTCTTCGCCCAGCGCATGCGTCATGTCGGTATCGATGAAACCCGGTGCGACGCAGTTAACCGTGATGTTGCGGCTGCCGATTTCCTGCGCGAGCGATTTGGTAAAACCTATCATGCCAGCCTTGGACGCCGCGTAATTGGACTGCCCTGCATTGCCCATGCTGCCGACCACAGAAGAAATGCTGATGATGCGCCCGCCACGCGCCTTCATCATCGCACGCAATACCGCACGTGAAAGACGGAACACCGACTTGAGGTTGGTCGCAATCACGTCATCCCACTCTTCGTCAGTCATGCGCGCCAGCAGATTGTCGCGCGTAATACCGGCGTTATTCACCAGGATGGATATCTCACCGTATTGCTTGCGCAACTCGCCCAGCACCAGTTCGGTCTGCACGGTATCGTTGACGTTCAGCGCATAGCCCTGCCCGGCAACACCGGCTGCCGCCAGATAGTCGCTGATCGCTTGTGCGCCCTTATCGGACGTGGCCGTACCGATCACGGTCGCGTCCAGCCTGCCCAGTTCCAGCGCGATAGCTTGCCCAATGCCGCGCGATGCGCCCGTCACCAGTGCGATTTGTCCTTGTAGTGTCATTACGATCTCCCTCAATCAGTAGTACGGCATCCTCAGATAATCTCAGGACGAACGAAATATTATGCGAATGCAGTCAAAGCCAGCGTCAGCGCTGCACCATCGTTGATGGCAGACGCCTGCTGGTTCACGTCTATGCGTTTATTCAGCCCTGCCAGCACTTTACCCGGCGCGCACTCGACGTTATGGGTGATGCCCTGCTTGCCGAATTCCAGCACAGTTTCGACCCAGCGCACCGGCGAATAAAGCTGGCGCACCAGCGCGTCCTTGATCTTGTCGCCCTCGCTGTATGCCGCGACATCAGCGTTATGCAGCACCGGAACGACTGGCGACTGCACGGCAACACCCGCCAGATAGTCACGCAATTGCCCGGCAGCGCCCGTGAGCAGACTGCAATGGGACGGCACACTCATCGGCAGCATGATGGCGCGCTTGGCGCCTTTGCCCTTGGCCAGCTCCATGCCGCGCTCGACAGCGGCGCGATTACCCGCAATCACCACCTGCCCCGGCGAGTTGTAATTCACCGCTTCCAGCACCTCGCCCTGCGCGCCTTCAAGACACACCGCACGAACCGCCTCATCATCCAGCCCCAGAATCGCCGCGATACCGCCCACCCCTTGCGGCACGGCCTGCTGCATGCATTCGGCACGATAGCGCACCAGCGGCAGCGCATCGGCGAAGCTCAGCGCACCGGCGGCGACCAGCGCGGTATATTCGCCCAGACTGTGCCCCGCCATCATTGCGGGCATCGCACCGTTCTGCGACTGCCAGGCGCGATACACCGCGATGCCGGCCGTCAGCATGACAGGCTGCGTGTTTACGGTCGCGTTCAGTTCGTCATCAGAACCGTCAACAACCAGTTGCCAGATATCCTGCTTCAGAACATCGGAAGCCTCGGTAAACGTGTCGCGCACCACAGAAATATCGGCATAGCCGTTCATCATGCCGCGCGATTGCGAACCCTGCCCGGGAAATACGAAAGCAAATTTAGTCATAGAAAAAACAGTCGTTAGTCGTTAGTCGTTAGTCGTTAGTCGATAAAAGCGGTCGTCAGTAGCCAGTGAAAAAACCGCGTAGCGGACATCTCCAACTAACGTCTATCGACTAGCGTCTATCTACTGCTTTTACCATTTAAGCAGCACCGCGCCCCAGGTAAACCCGCCACCGATTGCTTCCAGCAACAGGTGCTGCCCAGCTTTAATGCGACCATCGCGCACAGCGGCGTCCAATGCCAACGGTATCGACGCGGACGAGGTATTGCCATGCTGTGCGACGGTCACCACCACATTATCCATGCTCAGGCCGAGTTTTTTGGCCGTGGCTTCGATAATGCGAATATTAGCCTGGTGCGGCACCAGCCAGTCGATATCAGAACCTTGCAACCCCGTATCTGCCAGCACTTCATCAACCACGCGGCTCAGCACGGTGACGGCAAACTTGAATACCGACTGACCTTCCATCTTGATGAAGGGATCGCCCTCCACCACACCATTCCGGATGCTGCCATCCGCTCTCAACAAAGCATGATGACGTCCGTCTGAATGTAATTTGGCGGCAATGATTCCCGGTTCTTCGCTGGCCTGCAACACCACCGCACCGGCACCGTCGCCAAACAGCACACAGGTAGTACGGTCAGACCAGTCCAGGATACGAGACAGCACTTCGGCACCAACCACCAGCACGTTCCTGGCCTGTCCGCCGCGTATGTATAAGTCGGCCGTGTTCAACGCGTAAACGAACCCGCCGCAAACCGCCTGCATATCAAACGCCGCACCTCCACTGGTAATGCCCAGCTTGTCCTGCAAAATACAGGCCGTACTGGGAAACGTTTTATCCGGTGTCGTGGTGGCAACGATGATCAGATCAATCTCGTCCGCGCTGATACCAGCCATCGCTATGGCACGCAGGCTCGCTTGCAGCGCCAGATCGCTGGTCATCTCAGCGTCCGATGCGATATGCCGCTCATGGATGCCACTACGCGACACGATCCATTCGTCGGTCGTATCAACGATCTTTTCCAGGTCGAAATTACTCAACACTTTGCCTGGCAAATAGCTGCCCGTACCGATTATCTTTGAATACATCAGGCGACTCCCTGCTCTGTGTTTTGTCGTTCGGTATGCCACTTCTCAACATGCTCGCTGATGTGCTGCCACATATTCTCACGCGCTTCTTCTGCTGCCTTTTCGATGGCGCAACGGAATGCAAACACGTCAGCCGAACCGTGGCTCTTCACGACGATGCCGCGCAAACCCAGAAAGCTCGCGCCATTGTAGCGACGGTGATCCAGTCTGTGTTTGAACGCCTTGAGCACTGGCAACGAGACCAGTGCGGCGAGTTTGGTATACAGATTCTGCGTAAAGCCTTCCTTCAGGAAGTCGCCCATCATCTTGGCCACACCTTCGGCTGTCTTTAGCGCGACATTGCCAACAAAACCATCGCATACCACCAGATCGGTGACGCCCTTGAAAATGTCGTTACCCTCGATGTTGCCGTAAAAATTCAAATCGCTGGCACGCAGCAAAACGGCAGCCTGCTTGACCACCTCGTTGCCTTTGATATCTTCGCTGCCAATATTAAGCAACCCGACCGTGGGGCGGGGCTTATGTTCCAGCGCCGTTACCAGCGTGGAACCCATCATCGCGAATTGCAACAAATGCTCAGCCGTACAATCGGTATTGGCACCCAGATCGAGCATGCATACCTGCCCTTTTTTGGTTGGCAGATACGAAGCGATAGCGGGTCGGTCGATGCCCGGTATGGTTTTCAGCACGTAACGTGCGGTTGCCATCAGCGCGCCGGTATTACCCGCGCTGACACAGGCCGATGCCTCGCCGCTCTTGACCAGATTGATGGCCACGCGCATCGAAGAATCCTTTTTACCGCGCAATGCGGATTGCGGCTGCTCATCCATCTCCACCACTTCAGAGGCCGCATGCACGCGCAGACGCGCACCGAACTGACTGCCCGCCACATCAATACGCAGCGTGCTCAATTCGGCTTCAATAACGTCAGCTTGACCCACCAGAATGATGGAATCGCGTGGATACTGCTTCAGATACTCAACTGCGGCCGGGATGGTGACCGCGGTACCGTGGTCGCCTCCCATCGCATCTATAGCTAATGTGACATCCACTCAGTAATCCTTGGCAATGAAAAGCTCCGAACACAGGCGCGATTGTGCAACAGCAGAAACTCGCACACCCTAAAGATAGCGTCGCTGCATTTCGAACCGCCTGCACTCATTTTGATGATTTCGGAGAAATTCAGGTCTGACAGAAACGCAGCGGATCATCATGATCGGCTGCGCTGAACAATGACTTATTCGCCTTTGGTTTTTACTACTTTCTTGCCACGGTAGTAACCGCTTGGGCTGATGTGATGACGCAGATGATTTTCACCCGTAGTCGGCTCAATTGCTGTCGCCGGGCTAGTCAAAAAATCATGAGCGCGATGCATACCACGCTTGGACGGGGACTTCTTATTCTGCTGAACTGCCATGCTATTACTCCTTGGATAAATCTAATTAATTACGTTTCAATTTCTCTAAAACTGCAAAAGGATGTTTATTCTCCTTCTGCCTGTTTCCACCCTCTGTCAGCTGACAAGCCCCTGATTCGTGCCTGGGGGCGATTGGCAGACTCAACAAAATTTCTTCTTCCAGCAGAGCCGGCACATCCAGATGCGCATCTGCCAGAATACGATCAAACTCTTCTTGGTCATCGTCCTGTGCATCCAACCCATCCTGATCGCATAACATCAGGCGCGCATCATGCTGTATCACATAATCCATACCCTGCAGGCAACGCTGGCAACGCAACTGACACTTCCCATACATGCTGATTTCCAGCATGGGATTACCCTGGGCATCCAGGCTACCTTGCACGGTATAACGCAGGGCACCCTGCGAATTATCCAGCACATCCAGCAAACGTGGCAGCTCGACAAAAGGCACTTCCGCGTCTATTTGCTTGCCGTTGCGGGCGAAATCCAGGCTATCAATGAAAGGTCGTGCGTACATGAGCCGCGCATGATATATTTTTCAAGGCATTCTGTCAAAAAACGTAAGGAATATCGTTGAATTCACCATTACTTGTATTAGCCTCTACCTCCCCATACCGCTGCGAACTGCTAAAACGGTTACAACTGCCCTTTACCACGGCGGCTCCCGATGTGGACGAAACGCCGTTAGCCGATGAAGCCGCACGCGACACTTCACTGCGACTATCGCAGAAAAAGGCACATGCCGTGGCGCTCGACTACCCCGACGCCCTGATTATCGGTTCCGATCAGGTGGCCCTGCTGGAAGGCCGACAACTCGGCAAGCCGCTCACTCACGACAATGCTGTCGCGCAGCTACGCACGATGCGCGGCAAGACCACCTGTTTTTATACCGCACTGGCCCTGCTGAACAGCAAGACGGGGCGTATGCAAACCGAAGTTGCGGAAAATTTTGTCACCCTGCGCGAGCTGAGCGATGCGGAGATTGAAGGCTATTTGCGCAAGGAACAACCTTACAACTGCGCTGGCAGTGCGAAATCAGAAGGACTGGGCATCGCGCTGATGAGCAGCATGAGCGGTGACGACCCGAATGCACTGATCGGCCTGCCGCTCATATTGCTGATTGAAATGCTGCGCCGCGAAAACGTAAGGATATTCTGACATGACAAACGCCACAGGCACGCTGTATCTCATTCCCTGCACGCTGGGCGACACGCCTGCCGAGCAGGTATTGCCACAACACGTCATCAATATTGCGCGTAGTCTGCAACATTACGTGGTGGAACAAGCCAGGACATCGCGACAGTTTCTCTCCGCGCTAAAACACCAACAACCGATACAGTCGCTGCACTTTGCGCTGCTCAACGAGCACACCGAAGCACGCGAACTGCCTACGTTGCTGGCGCCACTGCTGGCGGGGCACGATGTCGGCCTCATTTCCGAAGCAGGCTGCCCCGGCATCGCCGATCCAGGTGCTGAACTGGTCGATCTGGCGCATCGCAAGGGCATCCGCGTCGTGCCGCTGGTCGGCCCTTCCTCCATCCTGATGGCATTGATGGCATCCGGCATGAACGGACAGTGCTTTGCCTTTCACGGCTACCTGCCCAAAGAAGAGCCGGAACGGAACAAGGCGATTTCCAGATTTGAAACGGAATCCACCCAGCGCAACCAAACCCAGCTATTCATAGAAACGCCGTACCGCAATGAAAAGCTGTTCGCCGCACTGCTGACACAGTGCCGCCCGCAAACGCTGCTGTGCGTCGCCACCGACATCAGCCTGCCAAGCGAGCAGATACAGACGCGCACCATCGCGCAATGGAAAACCCAGCCCGTCCCACAACTCAATAAACGCCCCAGCCTGTTTTTACTGCTGGCCGGCCGCTAATATGGCTTTTTCAACTTATTTAGTTGCCAATAAACCCGCTATCTGGTATTAAAGCGGACTTAATTTTTTCACGTTGGAGAAGTGCAATGTCGGTATTATCAAACAAACCCATCGCGCCCTATC
Source organism: Gallionella sp. (assembly GCA_030652475.1). Lineage (GTDB taxonomy): Bacteria > Pseudomonadota > Gammaproteobacteria > Burkholderiales > Gallionellaceae > Gallionella. The sequence continues at coordinate 63,088 of JAUSAO010000116.1, forward strand.
AAGCAAAGGATGGCGAGGAGTACATGAACCCGCAGCAACGCGAACATTTTCGCCGCGTCCTGAACGACATCAAGTCCGGCTTAGGCGAGGATATTGACCGCACCGTTCACACCATGCAGGAAGAAGCCACGGTATTTGCCGACCCGAACGACAGAGCGACGCAGGAATCCGACATCAGTCTGGAACTGCGCAACCGCGACCGCGAACGCAAGCTGATCAAAAAAATTGATGAGATGATAAGCAGAATTAACGCAGACGATTATGGCTACTGCGACAATTGCGGCATTGAAATCGGCCTGGGTCGCCTTGAAGCAAGGCCCACCGCCACGAAATGCATAGACTGCAAATCACTGGATGAAATCCGTGAAAAGCAAATGGCCAAATAATTAGTCAGCTGTTTATGCAAGGTTGATGTCCAGCGGGCATCAACTCGAAAAAGAAAATGACTTAATGCGCCCATTAAAAACCCGACTCAACGAGCGGGTTTTTTCACTTTGGCTACGCGCTTCGCGACTAAAGATAATTCCTCGCAAACACGATTTAATCAGCGTTTTCTTAGTGAATAAATCAGCATCATTTGGATTCGCACCCAATAAAAAACCCGCCGAAGCGGGTTTTTTATTTACATCAAGTACTGCTTACTCGGCAATCGAAGCGCCATTCGGTTCAGGCGCAACCAACAATGCCTTCATCGAGAGCTTCATGCGGCCTCTGTCATCCATCTCCAGCAGCTTCACACGCACTACCTGACCTTCTTTGAGGTAGTCACCCACGCTGTTTACGCGCTCGTGTGCGATCTGGGAGATATGCAGCAAACCGTCTTTACCCGGCAGGATATTAATTAACGCGCCGAAGTCGAGCAATTTGACTACCGGACCTTCGTAGATCTTGCCTACTTCAACGTCCATCGCGATATCTTCGATGCGCTTCTTGGCCAACTCACCTGCTTCTCCGTTCACGCTGGAGATGGTGATGTTGCCAGCGTCATCGATATCAATCGTTGTGCCGGTTTCTTCGGTCAAGGCACGGATAACCGCACCGCCTTTACCGATTACGTCACGGATTTTTTCAGGATTGATCTTCATCTTGATCATGCGCGGTGCGAACTCGGACAATTCGCTGCGTGCGCCGGACAGGGATTCCGTCATCAGACCGAGGATGTGCAAGCGGCCTTCGCGCGCCTGGCTCAATGCAGCCTGCATGATGTCGCGTGTGATGCCGTTGATTTTGATATCCATCTGCAACGCGGTAATTCCGGTTTCGGAACCTGCCACCTTGAAGTCCATATCGCCCAGATGATCTTCATCACCCAGAATATCGGTCAACACGGCGAAACGATTGCCTTCCTTGATCAGACCCATCGCGATACCCGCAACATGCGCCTTGAGAGGCACACCGGCATCCAGCATAGACAGGCAACCGCCACACACGGAAGCCATAGAGCTGGAACCATTCGACTCGGTAATTTCAGAGACAATACGAATCGCGTAACCGAAATCCTCTTCATCCGGCAGCACGGCAACCAGCGCACGCTTGGCCAGACGACCATGACCGATTTCACGACGCTTGGGTGTACCTACGCGGCCTGTTTCACCAGTAGCGTACGGAGGAAAATTGTAATGCAGCATGAAGCGGTCGGAAAACTCGCCTTGCAGCGCATCAACCTTCTGTGCATCACGCATGCTGCCCAGTGTCGCTACAACGACAGCCTGAGTCTCACCACGCGTAAACAAGGCGGAACCGTGCGTGCGCGGCAATACGCTGTTGCGTATGGTGATTTGACGAACGGTGCGCGTATCGCGACCATCGATGCGCGGCTCACCGCTGAGAATCTGTCCACGTACAATCTTGGCTTCCAGCGCGCCGAACAATTCATTGACGTGATTTTTTTCGATATCAGCTGATACCGCAGCCATGACTTTGTCGTGAATAGCAGAAAGTGCATGCGTGCGTTCCTGCTTGGAACGAATCGAATACGCCTGTTGCAAGTCAGCTTCAGCGAGTTCTGCGATCTGAGCGATCAGAGCCTCGTCCTTGGCAGGGGCAACCCAATCCCATGCCGGCGCGCCAACCGCATCCACCATTTCGTTGATAGCCTGAATCACCACCTGGAATTGCTCGTGACCGAACATTACCGCGCCGAGCATCACTTCTTCGGACAATTGCTGGGCTTCGGACTCAACCATCAGCACTGCACGGTCCGTACCGGCAACAACCAGATCCATTTGCGATGTTTTCAGCTCAGTCGCTGTCGGGTTAAGCAAATACTGGCCATCAACATAACCTACGCGAGCCGCGCCGATGGGGCCATCGAAAGGAATGCCGGACAGCGCCAATGCAGCGGATGCACCGATCAAAGCCGGAATATCAGCGTCAATTTCGCTGTCCGAGGACATAACCGTCGCAACGATTTGCACCTCATTGTAAAAACTCTCCGGGAACAGCGGACGAAGCGGACGATCGATCAGGCGCGATGTCAGCACCTCCTTCTCACTGGGACGTCCTTCGCGCTTGAAGAAGCTGCCCGGAATCTTGCCGGCAGCGTATGTTTTCTCCATATAATCAACGGTAAGCGGGAAGAAATCCTGTTCAGGCTTGGCATTTTTTCGCCCAACCACGGTGACCAGCACCACGGTATCATCCAGACTGACCAGAACCGCACCGCTTGCCTGACGTGCGATCTCGCCCGTTTCAAGCGTAAGCTGATGCTTACCAAATGCTAATGTTTTCTTTAAGTAACTCACGATAGACCTCTTTCAGGCTTGCATGACACGCAATCGCATCACACGAAAATAGACAGGACAAAATGACACGGGTCGCAATCGCGACCCGCTTGATATATGACTACTTACGAATTGCCAAGCGCTTAATCAGAATTTGGTAACCGGCTTCGTTCTTGCTCCTGAGGTAATCGAGCAGCTTGCGACGACGACTAACCAGACGCAACAGACCGCGACGGGAATGGTGATCTTTGGCGTGATCTTTAAAATGATCTGTCAGATAAGTGATCCGTGCGGTAATCAAAGCCACTTGCACTTCCGGGGAACCCGTGTCTGCTGCGGCACGTTGATAGTCTGTAACGATTTGCGCTTTTTGCGCGGCGGTAATTGCCATTGGTTTTGCTCTCCTAAAAAAAGTTTCGTATTGTAACCTTGAATACCACTACTGCTCAACTACATAATTATCAGTCGAATTCACTTTGGCGGCCTGCTGCGCCACACCGGATATAAGTCTGACCGGTGCGACACGACGCCCCAGCTGCAATCCCACACCAACAAACCCTTCCGGGCCATATAAACCGATTTTTCCATCCGGCAATCCGGTATCCAGTCCCAGACGCTGACCCTGTGCCAGACGTTTGATTTGCGTGGCATCCAGCTGCAGCTGCGGCATATCCGGCATCAGACTCACCAGCGGCAGAACACACGCATCGCGTGCCGCATCACTCATCTCATGCAATTGCTCAAAATTATAACCATCAGCCAAGTTGAAATGTGCGATCGCCGTACGGCGCAATCCTATCAGGTGCGCGCCACAACCCAGCGCCGCACCGATATCTTCCGCCAGCGTGCGTACATACGTACCCTTGCTGCAACGCACGGAAATTTCCATTTCGTTACCCGCGAAGCGATTCAACACCAACTCATGTATCACCACCGTACGCAACGGCCGATCGATGGTAATACCTTTGCGGATATATTCGTAAAGCGGCTTGCCCTGATGTTTGAGCGCGCTGTGCATGGGCGGCATCTGCTCGATTTCACCAAGAAACCGCGTCAAAACTGCTGTGATATCCGCCAGCGTACTCTCCACCGGATGCTCGGCGGTAATTTCGCCTTCTGCATCCCCGGTCGTCGTGGTTTGTCCCAAGCGCAACAATGCAGTGTAGGATTTATCCGCATCCAGCAAGGCATTGGAGAATTTGGTCGCCTCACCGAAGCAAACCGGCAGCAAGCCAGTCGCCAACGGATCGAGCGTGCCGGTATGCCCCGCTTTTTCAGCCTGGAACAGACGGCGAATTTTTTGCAGCGCATCGTTGGAACTCAATTCCAGCGGCTTATCGAACAGCAAGACACCATCGATGGAACGCCATTTACTTCTGAATTGCGGTTTATTTTTCGTCAAGATGAAAATCGCTGGCTACCGCCTGATCAATCAACTGCGACAAGTGACTGCCACGCTCGACTGACGAATCGAAGACAAAATGCAATTGCGGCATGATGCGCAGCTTGATGCTGCGCGCCAGTCGGCTGCGCAGAAAACCCGCAGCACGATCCAGACCTTCTTGCGCCTCGGCGTGTTTACCATCCAGACGCGTGAAGAAAATCTTGGCATGAGAGTAATCACCCGCCACTTCAACGCCGGTAATGGTTACCAGCTTCACCCGCGGGTCGTTGATTTCAAGACGCACCAACTGCGCGATTTCTCGCTGCATCTGTTGCGCCACACGGTCTGTTCTCGCAAAGTTAGTCATTACAGCGTACGTGCGACCTCAACGATTTCATAGGCTTCCAGCTTGTCATCAACCTGAAGGTCATTGAAATTCTTCACAGACAAACCACACTCGAAATTGGCTCTCACTTCTTTGGCATCGTCCTTGAAGCGCTTCAAAGAATCCAGCTCGCCTTCATGAATAAGCTCGTTGCCGCGCATTACACGCACTTTGCAGCCACGCTTGACCACGCCTTCTAACACCATACAACCTGCAATGGTACCCACTCTGGAAACAACAAATACCTGGCGCACTTCGACCAACCCCAGGTTGCTTTCTCTCTTCTCGGGCGCCAACATGCCGGACAACGCTGTCTTGATGTCGTCCATCATTGCATAGATGATTCCATAGTTGCGTATCTCTACACCGCATGATTCCGCCAACTTGCGTGCAGGGGCATCAGTACGTGTATTAAAGCCAATCAAAACCGCCTTGGAAGCCAATGCCAGATTGATATCAGACTCATTGATCGAACCCACACCGCTATGTATCAGGTTAACCTTTACTTCGGCAGTTGAAAGTTTTTGCAGTGTTTGTGCAATCGCCTCGGCAGAACCCTGCACATCTGACTTCACAATCAGCGAAAGTGTACGCACTTCGCCTTCGGCCATTTGGTCAAACATGTTTTCCAGCTTGGCTGCCTGTTGTTTAGCCAGCTTTACACCGCGATACTTGCCCTGGCGGAACAATGCAATTTCACGCGCACGTTTTTCGTCGGACAATACCATCAGTGATTCGCCTGCATCGGGAACTTCCGACAAACCCTGAATTTCGACAGGGATAGACGGCCCAGCCTCTTGTACACTCTTGCCACCTTCATCCAGCATGGCGCGCACACGACCGAACACCGAGCCTACCAGCACCGCATCACCGCGCTTCAACGTACCAGACTGAATCAACACGGTCGCAACCGGTCCCTTGCCCTTATCCAGACGCGCCTCGATGACCAAGCCCTTAGCATTGCAGACACGCGGCGCTTTCAACTCCATCAACTCGGCTTGCAACAAAATCGATTCCAACAACTGATCGATACCCTGCCCCGACTTTGAGGAAACCTCAACGTACATCGCATCGCCGCCCCAATCTTCCGGAACCACGCCCTCGGCAACCAGTTCCTGCTTGACACGCTCAATATTGGCATCGGCTTTATCGACCTTGGTAATCGCCACTACCAGCGGCACGTTACCCGCCTTGGCGTGTGCGATAGCCTCTTTCGTCTGCGGCATCACACCGTCGTCAGCCGCCACCACCAGGATAACAATGTCCGTTGCTTTCGCGCCGCGTGCACGCATGGCAGTAAATGCCTCGTGACCCGGCGTATCGAGGAAGGTAATCATGCCGCGCGGAGTATCTACGTGATAAGCGCCTATGTGCTGGGTAATACCGCCCGCTTCGCCCGAAACGACACGCGTGCGGCGGATATAATCCAGCAATGAAGTCTTGCCGTGATCCACGTGACCCATGACAGTCACAACCGGGGCACGCGCCTCAGGCTCCACATCATGATGTTCTTCATCATCCATCAAATAGGCATCAGGGTCGTCCAGCTTGGCAGCCTTGGCAACGTGGCCTAATTCTTCCACCACAATCATCGCCGTTTCCTGATCCAGCACCTGATTGATGGTAACCATCATACCCATCTTCATCAGCACCTTAATGATCTCGACGGCTTTAACAGCCAGTTTTTGCGCCAACTCTGCGACAACAATCGTTTCAGGAACAGCCACTTCGCGCACCACAGCCTCTGTCGGCAGGGTAAATGCATGAGCCGCTTCATCAACCACATGCTTGCCATGCTTGCCGTGCTTGGGGGCACGAACCGGCATCGTCCAGGATTTATTCTTGGTCGCCGTCTTATCAACAGCGCGAGCGGGAGCTTTGGGTGCTGCACGCTTGTTACCCGTTTTGTCATCACGACTAACAGGTGCGGCCTTCACTTCGACTTTAGGTTTTCTGTCCGGTCTGATCACTTTGTCACCAGGTCGCATAGTAGGTTTATGCAGCGTGCCCGCCTTGTCCTGCTCGACTGGAGCAGGCTGCAATGCGCGCTCCGGAACAGACTCGGCTGAAGCCTGAGCCTGGGCTGACACCAGACCCGGAGCAAGCTCGACTGCTGATGCAACCACGGCAGCAACTTCTGCGCTTGTTTCAACCTTTACCGGCTCAACAGCGGGCGCTTCGGACTGGAACTGCTTTTCTGCCCTGAATTTATTGCGCTCATTCTTGGCAATCAATTCGGCTTCCTGACGTGCCGCCAATTCTGCCTGCAATCGCGCTTCCTGCTCACGTATGCCTAATTCTTCACGCCCCAACACCTTAACCGACTCAGCACTGGTTAACACTGCGGCAGGCTGAGCAACAGCAGCAACAGGCGCGGGTGCCACGACACGACGCTTGCGCACTTCAACCTGAATGGTACGTGCACGTCCGGACTTGTCCGAGCTTTGAATTTCCGTAGTTTCACGGCGCGTAAGCGTTATTTTTTTGGCAGAATTATCAGCGCCATGTGCCTGACGTAAATACTCAAGCAACTGTGCCTTGTCAGTCTCAGAAACCGTGTCTGATGCCTCTGATTGCACGCCACCGGCAGCATGTAACTGCTCCAACAGCAAAGCTACCGGCAATCCAAGCTCAGCCGCAAATTGTATTACGTTCAATTTTCCCATTACCATCCTTTAAACTAAACCACTCAACGGAGCATAAAAACCTCCTGCGGCAATCAGCCACTGCATCGTGCGACAATCACATCACTTGTTAATGACGTAATAAATTCACTCACCACGCGCCTTGCATTCAGCCAATCTCGCTACGTTTTCAAACCCACATTATACAAACCAGGGTGCCCGCGCCGCCATAATCAACGCATTTGCGCGTTCATTGCCCAAACCGGACAACTCGACCAATTCATCCACATCCAGATCGGCTAGTTGCTCTTGTGTCGTCACACCTTTTACAGACAACACGCGCGCAAGCTCATCATCCATGCCGTCAAGCTTGAGCAAGTCATCAATACCGTGCTCGACCTTTTCTTCGTTGACCAGGGCCGCATTCAACAAGGCATTCCTCGCGCGACTACGCAATTCGGTAACGGTATCCTCATCAAACGTCTCAATTTCCAGCATCTCTTCAACCGGCACATAGGCGACTTCTTCGAGCGTCGCAAAACCTTCCTGCACCAGAATATCCGCAACCTCTTCATCGACGTCCAGCTTTTGCATGAAAAGCGCACGCGTCTTGACGAATTCCTGATCATGCCTCTCCTGGGCTTGCTCGACCGTCAAAATATTGAGTACCCAGCCGGTCATTTCACTTGCCAGACGGACGTTCTGTCCGCCACGCCCGATCGCCTGCGCCAGATTTTCTTCTTCAACCACGACATCCATGCTATGACGATCTTCATCCACCACGATACTGCTCACTTCAGCGGGGGCCAGGGCATTGATAACGTAGGTAGCGGGGTCTTCCGACCACAAAATAATGTCCACGCGCTCACCAGCCAACTCATTGGTGACACTTTGCACACGCGAACCGCGCATACCCACACAAGTTCCGATAGGGTCGATGCGTTGATCGTGTGATTGCACGGCAATCTTGGCACGCGAACCCGGGTCGCGTGCCGCACCCATGATTTCCAGCAAATTCTCTTCAATCTCGGGGACTTCCAGCTCAAACAGCTTAACCAGCAGATCCGTCGAGGTACGAGACAAGATCACTTGCGGGCCACGCACACTGCGATCTACACGCAACAAATGCGCTCTGACGCGGTCACCGATGCGCATATTTTCTTTGGGAATCATTTGATCACGCGGCAGTAACGCCTCGATCTTGCCAAACTCCACAATCGCATTGCCACGCTCAAGGCGCTTGACCGTACCGGAAACCAGATGCTCTTTACGATCCATAAAATCCGCAAGTATCTGCTCACGCTCAGCATCACGGATTTTCTGGAAAATAACCTGCTTAGCCGCTTGCGCACCAATACGTCCGAAGTCTATTGACTCCAAAGGCGTTTCAACAAACTCGCCCAACTGAATGCCGGGATCACGTTTTTGTGCTTCTTCCAGCTTGATATGCAAATCCGGCGTCTCAAAGGTTTCATCGTCCATCACTTCCCAGCAACGGAAAGATTCGAATTCACCGGTGTTACGATCTATCGCGACGCGCACATCAGCCTCATCGTCAAATTGCTTCTTGGTTGCAGAAGCCAACGCGGATTCCAGCGCAGCAAATACGACCTCTTTGTCCACGTTTTTTTCACGAGACAACGCATCCACCAGCAACAAAACATCACGACTCATACCATTCTCCAGCTAAGCATTCGCTTGTCAGCGACGAGCATAAAATTCTAAAAAGTCGGCACCAAGCGTGCCTTATCCACATTCGCCAGTTCAATTTCAACCGGAACATCATCCACATTCATCTGCAATACACCCTCGCTTACCGCGACGATGATGCCGATAAAATTTTTACGGCCTGCCATCGGCATACGCAATTTAAGCTGCGCCTTTTCACCCGCGAAACGGATAAAGTCAGCCTCTTTCTTGAGCGGCCTATCCAGCCCCGGCGAAGAGATTTCAAGACGATCGTAATCAATATTTTCAACCGTAAAGAGCCGAGTCAATTGATTGCTGACCACCTGACAATCCTCAACGGAAATACCCTCAGGCTTATCGATGAACACACGCAACATCCCATGACCGGAACGCTCGATATCCACCAACTCATATCCCAGGCCAGTTACCGTCGTTTCAACCAGCTTTACCACATCCATAATTGCGATCCACAAATAAAAAACGGGCAAAAAGCCCATCCGTAAACAGCGCGAAGTATAGCAAATTTTACAGTTAAAAGAAATCGAAAAGCTACGGAAAATGCCTTTATGCGTCAGTTGCCTATCAAACTGAGGACATCAGCAACAGAATAGTGATCAGCGACACAGGGTGCATGCCACGCGACTCCTTAAAAATTATCCTGATAACGCACCGTGACGGGATAGCGCCAGTCTTTTCCGTAGCCTCGTTCGGTGATACGCACACCTACGGCAGACTGACGCCGCTTATATTCGCTACTTCGTATCAAATGCACCACGCGCCTCACATCCACCTCGGCATAGCCAGACGCGACAATATCAGGAATGGTTAGATTCTTTTCCACATAACACTCCACGATGCCATCCAGCACTTCGTATGCCGGCAAATTATCCTGATCGGTCTGATCAGGACGTAACTCGGCACTGGGTGCACGCGTAATAATCCGCTCCGGAATGACATAACCCAAGGTATTGCGATAACGCGCCAGTCGATAAACCAGCATCTTGCTGACATCTTTCAACACCGAAAAACCACCCGCCATGTCTCCGTATAAAGTAGCGTAGCCTACGCTCATTTCTGATTTATTCCCCGTGGTCAGCACCAGCGATCCGAATTTATTGGATAAAGCCATTAAAATATTACCCCGGATACGCGCCTGCAAATTCTCCTCCGTCGTATCCTCTGGCCTGCCTGAGAAGCACGCCTCAAGTGTTGCCAAATATCCCTGAAATAACGGCTCTATCGAAAACTCTTCATAATGTACGCCGAGTATCCCGGCCATTTCTCGGGCATCATCCAGGCTTATTTGCGCGGTATAGGATGACGGCATCATCACCGCACGCACCTTATCCGCACCCAGCGCATCTACCGCAATGGCCAGCGTCAGTGCAGAATCTATGCCGCCCGACAACCCCAGCAACACCCCCGGAAAACGATTTTTACCAATGTAATCCCGCACACCCAAGCACAGAGCGCGATATACACCCGCCTCCATGCCAGGCAGCATGGCAATCTCACCGACGGGTCGCGCGTCAGCAGCCATTTCCATAAAAGACAATTCTTCTTCAAAAACAGCACTCTGCATCATTAATTGCGCGGAGCTATCCATCGCAAAGGATCCGCCATCAAAAACCAGCTCATCCTGGCCGCCAACCATGTTGGCATAGACCACGGACATGCCGGTTTCTGCGATACGCAAACGCAACGCACTATACCGGGATGCCTGCTTCTCAATCGCATACGGTGATGCATTCAGCACCAGCAACACTTGCGCACCCGCTTTGCGGGCGAGCAGTGCTGCGTCCTGCTCCCACACGTCAGCACAAATATTGAGTCCGAAATTAATGCCGCCCAACTCAAACACGCAGGCCTCAGTGCCGCCAGAGAAATAACGTTTTTCATCAAACACGGCGTAATTAGGCAGGGAATGTTTTAAATAAGTCGCAGCCACCTTGCCATCACGCAACAAGGAGGCGGCGTTATAACGCTTTCCATCCTGCTCATGCGGGTGACCCACGATCACGGCTATACCGGAAACGCGTAGCGCAAGTTCATCTAAAGCCGCCTTGCAAGCCTGAAAAAAACCACTCCGCAACAATAAATCCTCCGGCGGATAGCCACACAGACTCAACTCAGGTGTCAACATCAGTTTCGCGCCACCGAGCTTGGCCTGCTCTGCATAGCGCAATATCTTTGCAGAGTTTTCCTTCAGGTCGCCCAGTACACAGTTAATTTGCGCGATTGCCAGTTTCATATTTATTCGGGAATTCGTTAGGTATGTGCATCTTATTCCATTTATGAAGCAAAAGTTAACGGTCGCAGGACATGTTGACTAACACCACTGATCTACTGCTAGCTCAGGCTTCAATCGATAATAAAATATTCAACGCCAAAAAAAACGGGCTGATAACAGCCCGTTTTTTCAGCGCATGTGAAAATTACTGTATCACACGCACTCTTGTTTGCTCATTGATCACCGAGCGAATTTCGACACGACGATTTTCTTCACGACCTGCTTTGGTCTTATTGTCTGCAACCGGCTTTGTTTCGCCATATCCTTCGGAAACAATGCGACCTTCCGCAACACCTTTATTCACCAGATAGGCTTTGACAGATGCGGCACGACGCTCAGAAAGTTTCTGATTGTAAGCGTCACTACCCAGACTGCATGTATGCCCGGAAATATCGAGCTTTGCATCCGGATAAGCTGCGGCAAATTCGGCCACTTCGTTCAATTTAGCGTCAGCGGCAGGGCGCAACTTGGCAGAATCAAAGTCGAATTGAGTACCCTTGAGTGTTACTGGCTTCTCTTCCAGCAACGTCTTCCATGTTTCCGAAACCGGAGCGGGTTTCGGTGCAACAACAGGAGCAGCGATCTGCTTTACAACAGCAGGTGCTACCACCGCTGCCACTGCTGGTGCGACATAAGGGCTGTCAAAGTAGTAATTGATGCCGACAGTCAAATTGTCGTTATTCAACTTCTGGCCACCATTCTTGCCAGAGATAGTGGTGTATTCACCTGCTACACTCCAGTGAGGCGCAAACTTGTATTCCACGCCCAGGCCCAGATGAGTGCCGTTCGCTGAACCTGTCGCCGCACCTGTCACACGACTTGAGCCGTAGCCCAGCTTCGCATAGGGCAGCCAGTTACCGGATGGCAGACCCAGCTTCATATCCAGACCATAAACATCGCTGCCATAATTCACAGTGCCGGCAGGCGCAGTGTGTGTAGCCTTTTGGTTAAAATCCGCAAAACCATCCACACCCAGCAAAAAGCCACTCATGTCCCAGTTGTAACCTGCTTCAAGCCCATAAGTGTCAGCGCTCTTGGCATTTGCTGTGGGCAAAGCCACCGTACCCGCACCTGCAATGTCCGAACGGTTAGAGCCGATTTTGCCGCCGATCCAGCCACCAGAAAATTCGCTGGCGTGCACTGCGGAGATGCTCAGCAGCGCAGCTGCCAAGGCGATAGTCATTGTGCTTTTTTTCATCATTTTTCCTTATTTTTGTTGGGTCTCGAAAGATCATTTAAGCTGTATTCGGCGGGCATTTTATCTCAGTCGCCCCCCTAAATATTGCCAGTTGCAAAAATACAACATCAGATCAGCAAGTTTTCTCCGACAGCCGCCTTATTCCGTTACACGCACTCGCTTCTCTTCCGTGATAACCGAGCGGATTTCAACACGACGGTTTTGTGCACGCCCCGCTTCAGTATTATTATCAGCGATGGGCTGTGCAAATCCATGCCCCTCAACACTGATGCGTTCGGCTGCTACCCCACGTTCTATCAGCGCCACCTTGAATGCTGCGGCACGACGCTCAGAGAGCTTCTGGTTGTAAGCCTCCTTGGATTTTCCTGCCCGGTAATCCGTATGGCCGGATATTTGCAACTGAGCGCCGGGATACAGCTTGGCAAATTCAGCCACATCATCAAGCTCAGTATTTGCGGATGGCAGCAGCTTTGCCGAATTTGTATCGAAATTAACCCCGGAGAAGGTCACAGGTTTTTCTTCCAGCAACGTTTTCCATATTTCTTTCGGCTCTTCCTTTATCACGAGCGGTACGGCCGGCTTCATCATCTCGACGGGCGCGACTTCCTTGGGTTCCTCTTGCCTGACAACCGGAACGACGGGTGCGGCGTAGGGAATATCGGAGGTATCGAAGTAGTAATTCACCCCGATAGTGAAATTATTATTGTTCAGCTTGACTGCGCCGGTCTTGGCACTTCCCAAACTGTATTCACCCGACACGCTTAAATTGGGCATGAACTTGTACTCCACGCCTAGACCAAGATGCGCACCACTCCCGCTGATCGCGCTGGCTCCGCCATTGCCGGTTGTGCGCGCATAGCCCAACTTGACATAAGGCAACCAGCTGTCCAGAGGAAAACCCAACTTGCCGTCCAGGCCATAAGCACGGCTACCATAATTCACCAGACCCGGATTATGCGTAGCTTTGCCGTTCAGGTCTGCAAAACCGTTCACACCCAACAGGAAGGTATCCATACTCCAGTTATAGCCGCCTTCCAGCCCGAATACTGTCGCACTTTTTTTATCCAGAGCGGTCAGATCGGAGACGTTATAACCAAGCTTGGCACCCACCCATACACCATCGAATTCACTGGCTTGCACTACGTGCATACCCAGCAGCGCAACTACCAGAGTAAAATTAATCGTACTTTTTTTCATTACCGCCCCCTTTAATATATTGCTCAGCTGATGAGCACCAAAAACAACACCCCTTAACTTCCAGCCATACGCTGCCGTCTGGCTTCAAACAAGCATATTCCAGTACTCACCGAGACATTCAGACTTTCCACGCTACCCAGCATCGGTATACGTACCAGTTCATCACAGGTTTCCATCGTCAGGCGCCGCAAGCCCTCACCTTCCGCGCCCAACACCAAAGCCAGCGCACCCGTATGTTTAAAGCTGTGCAAATCCTGCTGGGCTTCGCCTGCGGCACCCACCACCCAGATACCCTGCTCCTTCAATTCACGCAAGGTACGTGCAAGATTGGTGACCGTGATATAAGGCACCGTTTCCGCCGCGCCGCAGGCAACTTTCTCCACCGTCGCGGTAATACCCACCGCACGGTCTTTGGGAGCGATAACCGCATGCACGCCGAATGCGTCTGCACTGCGCAGACAGGCGCCCAGATTATGAGGATCCTGTATGCCGTCCAGCACCAGCAACAACGGCGGCTCGGTGAGCGTCTCAAGCACATCGGACAAATGTTGCACGCGCCGTGCCGCATCGACACGCGCAGCCACGCCCTGATGCCTTGCGCCACCTGCCATCCCATCCAGGCGCGCGCCATCCACCGGGATGACCCGCACACCACTGGCTTCAGCCAGCTTAATCAGGTCACGCATGCGCGGATCCTGGCGTTGCGATTGCAGGTAAATTTCCATCACCCCGTCAGGATTCTGACGAATGCGCGAGGTAACCGCATGAAAACCGTAAATAAGTCTCAGATCAGCCATGCTTTTTCTTTCCCTTTGCTTTCTTTGGCTTGGACACGGATTCCGGATCAGGCACTTCCGTTTCAGTATGCAGCACAAAATCTATCTTGGTGCTTTCCATATCGACCTTGACCACGCGCACTTCCACCCGATCGCCCAGGCGATAGCTTTGCCCGGTGCGTTCGCCCAGCAAATGGTGCTTGGCGGCATCGAAATGGAAATAGTCTTTGCCCAGTTCGGAGATATGCACCAGGCCTTCAACATACAAATCATCCAGCGAAACAAACATGCCAAAACCGGTAACGGAAGAAACCGTGCCGGTGAACACGCTGCCCAAATGATCGCGCATGTAAAAGCACTTCAGCCACGCTTCCACATCTCGCGTCGCATCGTCGGCGCGGCGTTCGGTCATTGAGCAATGGATACCCAGCTCAGTCCATTTCTGTGCGGGCTTGTATTGTTTGCCATGCAGCACCGCCTTGATGGCACGATGCACCAGCAGATCGGGATAACGGCGTATCGGCGAGGTGAAATGTGTATAAGCTTCATAACCGAGACCGAAATGACCGATATTCTCCGGTTCATATTTGGCCTGGCGCAACGAACGCAACATCACCGTCTGCAACAAACCCGCATCAGGACGCCCCTTGATACGCTTCAATAACTTGGAATAGTCTGCCGCCTGAGGCTCGTCTTCCCCGGTTAGCCCCAAGCCAAATTCCTTCATGAATTCACGCAAGGCTTCCAGTTTTTCGGGTGTCGGGCCCTGATGGATGCGATACAACACAGGATGCTGATGATCATGCAAAAAACCTGCCGCGCAGACATTCGCCGCCAGCATGCACTCTTCGATCAGTTTATGCGCGTCGTTACGCACCACGGGCACAATGCGCTCGATTTTGCCCTGATCAGTAAAAATCATCTGCGTCTCAACCGTTTCAAAGTCGATCGCACCGCGTTTCTCGCGCGCCTTTAACAGCTTCTGGAACAATTCATACAGATGCTGCAGATGCGGCACAATAGCTGCATGGCTCCTGGACAGTTCACCATCGGGTTCGGCCAGCATTTCAGCGACTTGCGTATAAGTCAGGCGCGCGTTGGAATACATCACCGACGGGTAAAAGCGATACTTGCCAATTTCTCCCTTGCTGCTGATATGCATGTCGCACACCATACACAGCCGATCCACCTGCGGATTCAGCGAACACAAGCCATTGGACAACTCCTCCGGCAGCATCGGAATCACGCGGCGCGGAAAATACACCGAGTTGCCGCGCAGGATGGCCTCGCGATCCAACGCATCATTAGTCTGCACATAATGGCTGACATCGGCGATGGCCACCACCAGACGATACCCCCCCTTTTCCGGCGCACAATACACCGCATCATCAAAATCACGCGCCGTTTCACCATCTATCGTTACCAGCGGCAAATTGCGAATATCTTCGCGCCCCGCCCAGTCCTCAGCAGACACGACAGGCGAAATCGCTTTGGCCTGACGCTCCGCATCCTTGGGGAAATCATGTGGTAAATCGTGCTTGCGCAGGGCAATCTCAATTTCCATACCAGGATCGGCATAGTTGCCCAGCACCTGCACGATACGACCGATCGGTTGCGCATGTTTGTCAGGGTGTTTAATGATTTCAAGCATCACCACCTGACCTGCTTTAGCCCCGCCCGTCTGGCCTGCGGCAACCAGAATATCCTGAGTGATGCGACGATTCTCAGCCACCACGAACTGAATGCCATGCTCTTCATACAAACGGCCGACCACTTTATTGTTGGCACGCTCCAGCACCTCGACAATCTTGGCCTCAGGGCGACCACGCCGGTCTACACCCGCCTGACGCACCATCACCACGTCGCCGTTCAGCACCTGATGCATTTCCTTTTCGGAAAGGAACATGTCGGGGCTGCCGTCTTCAGGAATCAGGAAGCCGAATCCGTCAGGATGACCCTGCACCTTGCCTTTTACCAGATCGAGCTTGTCCATCACGCAAATGGCACGCTTGCGATTGCGCATGATCTGACCGTCGCGTTCCATCGCACGCAGGCGACGGGAAAACAGCTCTTCTTCATCACGTTTGATGAGCAGCATATCCAGCAGCTCATCCTCGACCATGGGTGCGCCGTGCTCAGTCAATATCTGCAATATAAATTCACGACTCGGCAGCGGATGTTCGTACTGTTCACGCTCGCGTTCAAGAAACGGATCCTGCAAACGTAAATTATTTTTCTTTTTCATTGACAATATGTCCTTTAACTATTAAATTGCGCGCCTTCAGCAAGTTGCATTGCCCAGATGGCGGAATTGGTAGACGCGCACGGTTCAGGTCCGTGTGCCGCAAGGTGTGGAGGTTCGAGTCCTCTTCTGGGCACCAAAAACAAGTAAGAGCCCGCGCAAGCGGGCTCTTTGCTTGGGGCCCATAAAGCGAAACAACTGCTTGTTTCGCGCCAGGACTCGGGGGGCATGCGGCACTACGGATGCCGGGGTCGCGCCTGCGTGACCGAGCCTCTTCTTGGCACCAGGAATAACGCAGCAAACTAAAGCCAGCAACTTTTTGATTTGCTGGCTTTTTTCGTCTGATCTCATACATTTTGTCTGCATTAATAACATTTTCCTGGCGTCCTGTTACAGTTTCTCAGCAAGAATTTTTCAGGACGATTACAACATGGGAACAATAGAAGCGAAGTAATGCTTGGCAAGCATTGCAAAACACGAGGTTCGTAAGTCAAATACATTTTCAAGTAAACCGGAATCTCAAAAATGGGGGCTCTCAATACGAGAGACGGCATTCTAGCAGGAAAGGCATCAGGCATTCCAGATAAGACGCTTTCCCAGGCAAGCCCAAAATGGGCATGCCTGCTGGAGCGGTGCTAGCAGATGAAGCAAAGAAACAGACCTATAACTTCCCAAGCAAGCCCTCGAACTCCTCAATAGGTACGGGTTTCCCGAACAAATAGCCTTGGTACGTGCTGCAATCCTGGTCTTTGAGAAAAGCCCGCTGCTCTTCGGTCTCAACCCCTTCAGCGAAAATAGTCAAATCCAGTGACCTCGCCAAATTGGCGACAGTCTCTACCAACAGCGCACCCCCCCCTCCAGCGAAATACCCCGAACAATTTTCTGGTTGATTTTTAGCTGATCTGAGGAAAGTTGCTTCAGATAGGACAGCGATGAAAACACCGCCCCGAAATTATCCATAGATAATCTGACACCTATATTTTTCAGTGCATAAATTTTTTCTATCAAACTCTTGCTATCTGCCAACACCAGTCTTTCAGACAATTCCAATTTCAGACGTGCGGGATCTGCCTGATGTAAATTCAGCATTTCGGCAATTTGGTCCACAAAATCAGCTTGAGAAAACTGCTTGGCGCTGATATTGATCGTCAACGTCAAATCAGCTGTCTTATCGTTTCGGCTCCACAAAGCGAGTTGCTGACAAGCTGTTTTCAACACCCAGCGATCAATTTCGATGATCAGCGCACTTTCTTCGGCAATCGAGATGAACTGCTCTGCCAGGATCACGCCGTGTTCCGGATGGTTCCAACGCAGGAAGGCCTCAGCACCCAAAGGACGATTGCGCTTGTCCACCTGTACCTGATAATGCAACTGTAATTGTTGCCGTGCCAGGATGTGATGCATATCCTCCTGTAGCGCATTGTGCAGTGACACGTTACGTTGCATGGCGGGATCAAAAAAACGCACTGTATTCCGCCCGGAATTTTTTGCCTGATACATCGCCATATCAGCATGTTCAATCAATATTTCCAGCACTTCATCATTACCGTGAAACAGGCTGATGCCAATACTGGGTGAGCTTTGATGCTCGTGCTCGTTGAGCTTGTAGGGCAGTGCCAATGTTGCACGTATTTTCTCGGCAAGCAGCGCGACCTTGCGCAGAGTATGATCCGGCGCATTGCTGACACCCTCAATAAGCACAATGAACTCATCCCCACCATACCTTGCAACCGTATCCATTTCACGGACGCAGGACTTGATTCGCGCCCCCACTTCTATCAGCAGCAAATCACCATAATCGTGCCCGAGCGTATCGTTAATCAACTTAAAACGATCCATATCAATAAACAGGAGCGCACCATAGTCGCTGCGCCGTGCGGAAGCGACTAAAGCCGCACGCATGCGGTCAAGCAACAAACGCCGGTTGGGCAACCGGGTCAGCACATCATAAAACGCCAGCTTGTGCGTTTCCTCTTCGGCCCGTTTACGTGCGGTAATGTCGCTAAATATGGCTACATAATGGGTGGTTTCCTGCTGTTCGTCTTTAATTGCAGTAACGGACATCCATTTAGGATAAATCTCACCATTTTTGCGTTTATCCCATATTTCACCCGCCCAGGCACCGTTGTACAGCAATTGTTGCCACATCTCGATGTAAAAAGCTCTGGAATGCTGACCTGAACTCATGATGCGCGGGTTTTTCCCCAGCACCTCAGCGGCGCTATACCCTGTAATCTCAGTAAAAGCCCGGTTAACACGAATAATATTAGAATTGGCATCGGTAATGAGAATCGCATCCTGCGTTTCAAAGGTTGCGGCTGCGATACGAAGATCGACCTCTGCCTGTTTGCGCTCGGTGATGTCGTACAGCACGACCAGATGAGTGCTGTCAAAGCCATTCTCCAGAGATGCGGCACCGACCATGACCGTGCGCACCATGCCATCCTTACAGCGTATGTTCAATTCCAGCGGAATGAAATCTTCATTACTACGCCGGGCTTCCGCCATATGTTCATACCAGCTTTCAATCACCCATTGCCGGTATTGCAAATCGGGATAAGCGCGTGGCCACCATGCGTCCAGGGTGGGTATCTCGTCCAGGGTGTAACCAAACTTTTGTATGAATGCCTGATTCAGATATGTAATGTTTCCTTTTGCATCGTCCAAGACAAGAGGGATAGGCGTGGCGTCGATGATGGCGCGATATTTTGCTTCGTTTGCCCGCAGCACTGACTCTGCCTGTTTCAGTTCGGTCACGTCCTGATAGACACCGAGCATGCCTACAATTTCGTTAACCCTGTTGCGAAGCGGCACTTTAGAAGTGCGCAACCAGACTGTTTTCCCTTCAGGCGTGGTCGATGGCTCGTCGTACAACAATTTTGGCTCACCCGAATCCATGACCTGTTTGTCATCCATGCGGTAAAGTTCAGCCTGCGCTTTCCAGCTTAACTCATCATCCTCCTGATCTATGATATCCGCCGGCGCACTGACGCCGGCATCCAGAGCAAAAGCAGGATTGCAACCCAGATATCGTGATGCTTTATCCTTCCAGAAAATGCGCACAGGTGCGGTATCGATGATGGTCTGGAGCAGATTGCGCGATTCTGCACATGATGCTTCCAATTTCTTGCGCTCGGAAATATCCGTCAGCACGATGCGCACTTCGGGGTTGTTATCAGCCTGTTTCAAATACACGCAATCCAGCTGTGCGTAAAAATGCGGCTTATCATCATGCTGAAGCAGTAGCTCACAAGTCGATTTTTCGTCACGCGTCAGTAAATACTGAAAATGCTGATGCCAGCGACTGCGATCCTCTTCGGCAACGTAAGAGACGAAGGGGCGGTAAGGCAGCCTGTCGCGCGCCACAGAGAGCAAGGCCGAACCGGTGATATTGATGCTGTTGATTAGCCCATCGTGGCTGAGGGTGATAAAACCGACCGGGGAATAATCGTAATAATCCATGTAGCGGTCACGGGAGGCTACGAGTTCAATCTGTGCTTCCCGCAATGCTTTGTTCTGCATCTCCAGTTCGTGCAGGATAGACACACGGGAGCGATCGCTTGACGTTGTCAGCGGTGCGTCGCTAACAAACTCCGCTTCGGAGACCGCCCTCAAGCATTGCTGATTTTGCTCATTTGAAGTATCTTTTTCTGCGGTCACGGCAAGTCCCCTGTGAAGTTATGGGCTACGAGTGGAGCAGAATATCAACTTAAATTACGCGCTATGTGTCGTGGATACCACATCAACGACCCATAGCTTACTATCTTATGCACCATGCATCGAATGAGCAGGGTGATCATTCAACCTTCCTTTACGTAGAGACGGATGTCTCGACATGAACGGTGTGCATCGGAAAGGCTAGCTGCTAACAGAGCACATTATGCTCCCCCGTTGCCCTTCGCATTCTGTTCCGATACAAGCCAACCATACCATTGCTGCAAACTCGTTAACAGTCCGGAAAACAACCGGATTGTTAACGATGCTTATTCTTCATATCACATTCGCCCATACACCGTTACGACGGGAATGACTTTATTCAAATGGATGGCGCAATACGATGGTTTCTTCGCGATCCGGCCCGGTTGAAACCATGTCCACGGGTACACCGCAGACTTGTGCAATCCGTTCCAGATAGTTGCGCGCGGCAAGCGGCAAATCTTCATAATGCTGTGCGCCTACGGTACTCTCGGTCCAACCCGGCATTTCTTCGTACACCACCTGACAATCAACCAGCGCATCCGCGCCTACCGGCAGAATATCGCTATCTACGCCATTGATACGGTAGGCAACGCCGATGCGCACGCTTTCCATGCCGTCCATCACATCCAGCTTGGTGATACACAGACCGGATACACCGTTTATCTGTATCGACCGCTTGAGCGCAGCCGCATCGAACCAGCCGCAACGACGCGCGCGTCCGGTAGTCGAACCAAATTCATGGCCGCGGCGCGCCAGACCTTCACCGACAGGATCGCACTTGTCCACCGCGTCATACAATTCGGTCGGGAACGGGCCGGAACCAACGCGCGTGGTGTAAGCCTTGGTGATGCCCAGCACGTAGTCCAGCATCTGCGGGCCCACCCCTGCACCTGCGCAAGCTGCCCCGGCGATGCAGTTGCTGGAAGTAACAAAGGGATAGGTGCCGTGATCGATGTCCAGCAATGCGCCTTGCGCACCTTCAAACAGAAGACCTTGCCCAGCCTTATTGGCTTCATACAAGGCACGCGGCACGTCCATCACCAGCGGCTTGATGCGCTCGGCCAACGCCAGCGTTTCGTCCAGGGTTTTCTGAAAATCAACCGTAGGCGCATTGAAATAATTCTTCAGTACAAAATTGTGATAATCCAGCACTTCGCCCAGTTTGGCGGCAAAACGTTCACGATAGAAAATATCCTGCAAGCGTATTGCGCGACGCGCAACCTTGTCTTCATAGGCCGGGCCTATACCACGTCCGGTGGTGCCTATCTTGGCATCACCCTTCGCCAATTCGCGCGCTTTATCAATCGCCTCGTGATAAGGAAGAATCAATGGGCAGGCTTCCGATACTTTCAGACGGCCATACACATTAATACCGGCCAACTGCAATTCATCCATTTCCTTCAGTAATGCTTGTGGAGATAGCACCACACCGTTGCCGATGTAGCACATCACATGTTCGCGCAGGATGCCGGAAGGAATCAGGTGCAAAACCGTCTTCTTACCGTTGATTACCAGAGTATGGCCGGCGTTGTGCCCGCCCTGGAAACGCACCACGCCCTGAGCGTGATCCGTCAGCCAATCGACGATCTTCCCCTTACCTTCGTCACCCCATTGAGTACCAATTACTACGACATTCTTAGCCATTACAAAGCTTTCGGATTTAATAATTAACTGTTCTAAAAATCACAAGGCAATAATTTGCCAGGCATCTGCACGCCATACCAGCTCGCGATCACATTGCGGCTCGGAAAGGCTAACCGCACTACCCGGCAAGTCCGCGACCACAATCTCACCCGCAGCACGCAATCCGGCAATCGCGGCTGTCAGTGCAACATCATCCTGATACGGCGCGCGTATTGCGGGTCGCACGGCTTGAACGGGCAGCAGACGATAAAGCTGGCGCAAATCCATGCTAAAACCTGTTGCCGCACGCGCACGGCCAAAACTTTTTCCCAGATCGTCATAACGCCCACCCAGTGCAATCGCATCATGACTACCCGTATGGTAGGCGGCAAACACCATGCCGCTGTGGTAATGATAGCCACGCAAATCGGCGAGGTCGATACCGACACTGGCAACAAAGGGCTGCAATTTAACCGACACTGCCTGCAAATCATCCAAAGCAGCGCTAATTTCCGCATCTTCAGGCAGCAATTTACGCGCTCGTGCCAGCACCTCTTCACAATTGCCATACAAAGTGGGCAAAACCAGAAACACGCGGCGCAAATCTTCGTCAAGCGCTTGCAGCAAAGTCTGCAACATCGTGCTGTCTTTGACTTGCAGTGCAGCGAACAACTCGTTTTCAAGATTTTTGTTCAGCTGCGCCTGTTTAACCAGGGCACGAAACACACCCACATGTCCAAGATCAAGATGCACATCTTGTATACCCAGCATGACCAGCGACTGCAACATTAGCTGCTGAATTTCCAGATCGCTTTCCAGTCCACTGTGGCCATACAGCTCAGCACCAATTTGCAACAATTCCCGCGTGCGATTCAGCCCGGCAGGCTGGGTATGCAACACACTGCCCGCATAGCATAAACGTGCCACACCCTGACGATTCAACAGATGCGCATCAATACGCGCGACCTGCGGGGTGATGTCGGCACGCAAGGCCAGAGTACGTCCACTCAACTGATCAACTAGTTTAAACGTACGCAGATCCATGTCAGCACTGTCGGCTATCAACAGGGATTCAGCGTATTCCAGCAGCGGCGGTGCAACCAGCTGATAACCCGATTTACGCAATAAATCAAGAATCTGTACACGCATCTGTTCAACGCGCCAGGCTTCTTCGGGCAGCATATCCTGAATATATTCAGGTAGTAACCAATTTTGCATTATTTAATCCAGTACAACATCAGCAAACCGCACAACGTCGTGCTGATGCCAATAAAACGAAGTTGCCCCTCTGTTAGCGCGATCAGTTTACGAAACATTTCTCGCCACATATCGGGGAACAGGAAAGGTATTAATCCTTCAATTACCAGCATCATCGCAAAACCGAGCAGCCAGTAATCCAGCACTACTTGCCCGATTTACCGGGATTCTTCATATACTTGAAGAAGGCTGAGCTTGGATCCATCACCATCACGTCGCTCTTGTTCTTGAAGCTTTGCTTGTAAGCCTCCAGGCTGCGATAGAACGAGTAGAACTCGGCGTTGCGACCAAATGCAGCCGCGTAAGTTGAGGAAGCCTTGGCATCGCCTTCACCCTTGGTTTTCTGCGCATCGCGATAAGCTTCTGCCAGAATAACTTCACGTTGCTTGTCGGCATCCGCCTTGATCTTTTCACCTTCTGCCGCACCTAAAGCACGCAACTCATTCGCCACCCGCTTACGCTCGGCATCCATACGGCGGTAGACGGAATCACTAATCTCAGGCGGAAAATCGACGCGTTTGAGACGTACATCCAGCACTTGCACACCAATCTTGCGCGCATCGCTGTCTGTTTTCTGGCGCAACACCGTCATGATTTTTTCGCGTTCGCCGGAAACCACTTCGTGGATGGTGCGTTTACCGAACTCCTCACGCATGCTCGAATTAACCGTCTGCATCAAACGCGTTTTGGCACGAACTTCGTCACCGCCGACACTGACGTAATACTGCTTAACGTCCACGATGCGCCATTTAACAAAGGAATCAACCATCACGTTTTTCTTTTCCGCCGTGATGAAACGCTCGGGTTCACCGGTATCCAGCGTCAGAATGCGTGAATCAAAAAATCGCACGTTCTGCATCAACGGCACTTTGAAGTACAAGCCTGGTGAAGTTTTTACGCTCACCACTTCTCCCAACTGAAATACGATCGCATTCTGACGCTGGTCTACCACAAACAGGCTTAAACTCAACAAGATCAGAGCAACGACTGCACCAATCAAAATATTAGCTACATTGGTTTTCATCGAGCACCCCGATCACGGCTTAGCAAAGAGTCGCGCGCACGCTGTGCCGCACTATTGTCATTATTTTCTGATGAGGCTGGCAGCGCATCGCTTTTCCCCGCTGCCGAAACTTCCGCAGACGAACTTCCAACACGACTGGATTCAATCAACTTATCCAAGGGCAAGTACAAAAGACTGTTGCCGTTCTTTTGATCAACCATCACTTTGCTGATGTTGCCCATGACTTGCGACATCATATCCAGATACATCCGTTCGCGAGTGACGGATGGTGCCTTTTCATATTCAACCAGAATTTGCCTGAAACGACTGGCATCACCTTCGGCATTGGCAATCACGCTTTGCTTGTAACCTTCAGACTCCTGTATCAGACGCGCTGCCGTACCGCTTGCGCGGGGTATGACATCATTTGCATAGGACTGCCCTTCATTCTTCTGACGTTCGCGATCCTGCCCCGCCTTGACAGCATCATCAAAAGCGGCCTGAACCTGCTCAGGCGGCTGTGCATTCTGCATCGTCAGTTTACTGATCAGTATCCCAGACTTGTAACGGTCCAGAATACTTTGTATCAGCTTGGTCGCCGATGCCGCCACCTGTTCCCGCCCTTCGTAGAGCACGTAGTCCATCTTGCTCTTGCCGACCACTTCGCGTATTGCGGTTTCCGCAGCCTGACGCACGTTTTCATCAGGATTACGGTTATTAAACAAATACTCACTCGGGTCGTTCAGAAAATACTGCACTGCAAACTGAATATCAACGATATTTTCATCGTCAGTCAGCATCAATGACTCTTTCAACATCTTATTCTTGACGTTGTCACGATAGCCCACCTCGACCGTGCGAACCTGACTCAGGTTGACGATTTCGACGGACTCAACAGGGAACGGTAAATGCCAACGCGGGCCGGGATCGGTTGTTTCAACCAGCTTGCCAAAGCGTAAAACCACACCGCGTTGACTTGCGTCCACAATATAGAAGCCGCTAGCCGCCCAGATCAACACAGCGATTAAGGCGAGCAAGCCCAAACCCCCTCCAGCAAATTTAGGCATCGATGAATCGCCACCGCTATTGCCGGGACCGTTCCTGCCGAAACCTCCTTTATTTCCCATCAAAGCCGCAACTTTGGCATTCAACTTGCGCAATAATTCTTCCAGATCGGGGGGGCCACCATTGTTGTTCTTATTGCCCCACTGCGGGTCATTCATTCCCATGGTTCATTTCTCGCTTGTTTAATTTGATTTTCAATTTGTTCAGCGGCCAACTGCGCATCCTTCGCCTCACACAAGGCAAGCCGTAATTCACTCATTCCCGCACCACTTTTAGCGCTGAGGTAAACCC
Source organism: Gallionella sp. (assembly GCA_030652475.1). Lineage (GTDB taxonomy): Bacteria > Pseudomonadota > Gammaproteobacteria > Burkholderiales > Gallionellaceae > Gallionella. The sequence goes on from JAUSAO010000116.1 coordinate 88,534, forward strand.
GTGAGATTCTACCACAGTCGTCACGCTCGACACTTTCAGGAACCTCAAGTACATCAATTTTATTGAACACCAGTAATTGCGGTATATGACCCGCATCAATTTCCGACAATACTTTATTCACTTCACTGATCTGGTCGTCGCGATTAGGGTTGCTGGCATCTACCACATGCAACAGCAAATCAGCCTGCACCGTCTCTTCCAGCGTACTGCGAAACGCGGCAACCAGGCCATGCGGCAAATGACGGATAAACCCGACCGTATCCGACATCACGATCTCCCCCGCGCCTTCAGTAAACATTTTGCGGGAAGTGGTATCCAGGGTCGCGAATAATTGGTTTGCCACATAGACATTGGCTTTGGTCAAACGATTGAACAGCGTGGATTTGCCTGCGTTGGTGTAGCCTACAATTGATACGGAAAAAACAGCAGATCGATTGCGCGAACGTCGCATCACATCTCGCTGGCTCTTAAGCTTCTCCAGACGTTCCTTCAGCAAATGCACGCGCTTATCCAGCTTGCGCCTGTCCAGCTCTAACTGAGTTTCGCCGGGCCCGCGTGCACCCACTGCAAACTTTTGTTGCCCCATGTCAGTATTCAGACCTACAAGACGCGTAGCCAGATATTTGAGCTGAGCTAATTCAACCTGCACCTTGCCCTCATAGCTTTGCGCACGCTGCGCAAAAATATCCAGAATCAACATGGTTCGATCAATGACGCGGGTATTCAATTGAGCAGTTAAATTGCGCATTTGCGCGGGCGACAGGTCGTGATTAAAAATCACCAATGGAGCTTCCATACGCTCAACCATTTCGGCAATTTCCAGCACCTTACCACTGCCCGCAAAATAAGCTGCATCGGGACGATGACGTTTCGCTTCTACGGTCGCCAAGGTACGCACACCGGCCGTTTCTGCCAGCAAGCGCAACTCTTCAAGACTTTCGTGATAATCGGCATCACCAAAGTCAATGCTGACTAATATTGCGGATTCAGAACCTCCTGATGTCTGCTGCATTAGTCAGTCACGGCATCGTCATACGAAATATTGACCGCTCTTGCTGGAACGATAGTTGAAATAGCGTGCTTATAGACCATCTGTATGACGGAATTATTTTTTAACAGCACCACATATTGATCAAATGACTCAACCTGACCTTGCAGCTTGATGCCATTGACGAGATAGATTGCAACCTGCACATGCTCTTTACGCAAGGTATTCAGAAATGGGTCTTGTAATTGCTGGCCTTTTGTACTCATATTATTGCTCTTTTTGTAGGTAACGGGACTGCACTTTACTGGAATTCAGCGCAGATGAACAGATGCGGCAGCTAATCTGGATATTTCAAGGCGTTTATCTGAGGTAAGTCGTCAATAATGGACACCAATGGGTTCATGCTACCAACATGTTTTCGTAGTATTGGCGTTCAAAAGCGGCTGGTGATAGATGCCCAAAATTAAGTGGACGCTATGCTCTTAGTTTTCGCTTACTCAATCGTAAGCGTCCAGCCGTCCCATCTGTTCAGATGAGTTTGTTTATGCAGCGTGTTTGATTGGCAACAGTTCGTCGATACGGCGCATGGTCCATACGGGCAGTTTTTCCAGCGTATCGTCCTCGAGCAGTTGCCGTTGCTCCGGACTCAGCGCTTCACTCTTGACGCCGTAGCGCATGCGACGCAGATAAGCCACTTCCTGAATCAGCGCCTGAATCTTAATTTCCTATGATCTAAGGGTGGAATTCTGTGAGCGGATAAGCTCGGTGAGTCGGGCGACTTCGGCATCGCGCTGCAACACTTGAGGTGTGGGTTTATCCATTGAATTCATGGGCTTAATTATACCAAATCTCATCGTATAACGCGCTGAATATCAGCGGTTTTTGACTAAACGCGCCACTGCGCAGACGGCGTCGCACATAGTCGTTGCCAGTCCACGCCGGTGATCAACCAGCGCCATTGCTCTGCACTCATGTGAACTAGCGTATCGCCAGGGACAGGCCAGCGAAACCCCCCCTTTATGCAGGCGACGATGGCACAACCAGACACCTGTTCCATCCCAGACCAGCAACTTGAGGCGCGAATGAGTGCGGTTGGTAAAGCCATAGGCGGTGCCATCACAAGGAGAGCGCCCGTCGATTTGCTGAATCAGCAGCGACAAGCGATCCATACCCCAGCGCATGTCCACCGGCGCCATGTGCAAGAATACCTGTTCCGGCCGAATCATTTGAGCCACACCGCTAGCCATTGTCCAAACGCATGAGCCTGGTTGCCCGGCCAGCGGATGCTAATTTGGGCACCGCGCTTTTGAATGTTGATTTCGATGACGTCATTTGCCTGCGCTTCGACCGATGAATCGACTTGAACCGCGACTAGTCTTGCGGGTTCGAGATTCGTGCACGAAGATTGTTCGCTGCGAAACTGATTGATCCAGCGACGCAGCAGATTGGCATTCACGCCGTTCGCAAGCGCTACCGCCGAAACGGATGCCCCGGGCTGGCAAAGCGCTACCAGACCTCGCTTGAATTCAGATGCATGCTGCCGCCGAATGCTGCGAATTGAAGGAGAATAGTTCATGAAAGTGTCCACCAAAGTTAAGTGGACACCATGCTCTTAGCTTTCGCTTGCTCAATCAATGTGGGGCGGCTGGACGCTTACATTAACGTGAAACTCGCGTAGAGATTCGTTTGCCCTTTCCCTCGCTTGCGTGGGGGAGAGCGTAGCGAGGGGGCAATTGGAAAGGGGGACGATGACCTACTTTGGCTCCAGCCCATATTTGGTTTTGATGTGTCGCCGAAACAAGCCGCGTTGTACCACAGCGGCTTGTTTTCACTTCGTTCAAGTAGGTCGGTTGTAGAACCGCACAAAATAAAAAAGCCCAACACA
>JAUSAO010000118.1 GCA_030652475.1 Gallionella sp.
GGGTGGATTTCCACTTCAGAATACGGGTGAAACTATGTCAAGCTGATGGGCCAGCGCCTTGCTTGTAGCCCAATGGAATAGGGAGTCTTGGAATTTTAAAAACAGTAACTGTACATAGTTCACTTCTGTGCATAGGTGCCAAAACCGGATGATCGAGGTTTACAATTTACAGCAATAAAGCAGCCCTTCCTGACTTAAAGCTATAACGATTTTTTCTGCCCTCATATGAGGCCCTTGCTTTTTATTGTATATTCCCACAATATACAAACATGATTGATCTGACCAAAATATCCAGTTTTGACTGGGATGAAGGAAACACCCGTAAAAACGAAAAACACGGTGTTTCAATGGCTGAAGCGGAGCAAATATTTTTTAACGAACCGCTTTTGCTGCTTGAAGATATAAAACACAGTCAAGGTGAGACACGCTTTCACGCATTAGGCAAGACAGACGAGGGGCGTACATTACATATCACTTTCACATTACGTAATGCCGGTGAGAAAATTCGGGTGATTTCGGCCAGAGACATGCACAAGAAGGAGCGTATGAATTATGAACAAGCAACTTAAACCGATTCCGAAATTTGCTAATGAGGCAGAAGAACAAGCCTTTTGGAGCAAAGAGGATTCAACGGATTATTTGGACTGGACGAAGGCTAGAAAGGTCGTGTTGCCTAACTTGAAGCCTACAACAAAAACGATTTCGCTGCGATTACCCCAGCATCTTCTGGATTCCATTAAAGCCGCTGCGAATTCTCGTGATGTGCCTTACCAGTCGCTTATCAAGGTGTGGCTTCAAGAGAAGTTGCACAGCCACTGATTGTTCCTGCATATTTACTGACGCAGTCTATGCAGCGACGTCAGTTTCGGTGCGATCGGCGCGGGAAAATAAATTGCCTAATCTAAAAAAATGAATGACGGCTCTCTGACTTGCAATACTGTGTCGCCGTGTGCGGCAAGGTCTCGTTTGTGATACTTCGTGAATGACTGCAATCAGGCAGTGAGATGATGATGCAGCTACGAGGGTTCGCGCTCGCGATTCAAGACTTAATACTCTATGCGTAGGCTGTGGTTCAAGGCTTTAAAGGAGATCAACTGAAAATTATTGCGCGTTCCAATTGATTTCCCGTTATTCATATTCGGGTACAGCTAAAACCGATTTTTTCACAATGTCATGAATCGCTGTCAAGGCAAGAAATCAGGGGGAACAACAATTCCCGGCAAACTGCGCCACAAGCTGGGATAATTGCGTATGAACGATATTATCCAGACCCCATCCTCGCCCGCCTCTGCCGGGCGCTCTTTCAATGAATTGCCGCTGTCTCCGGGCATGCAATCAACCTTGCAGCAGCTCGGCTATCTGACGATGACGCCGATACAGGCGGCTAGTCTGCCGCTTGCATTGGCAGGTAACGACCTGATTGCACAGGCGAAGACCGGCAGCGGCAAGACGGCTGCCTTTGCATTGCCCCTGCTGACCAATCTGAATCCGCGTCGTTTTGCGGTGCAGGCCATGGTGCTGTGTCCCACACGTGAGCTGGCCGATCAGGTCACGCAGGAGATACGCCGTCTGGCGCGCTCCGAAGACAATATCAAAATCATGACACTGTGCGGCGGCTCTACCATGCGCCCGCAGATCGCCAGTCTGGAACACGGTGCGCATATCGTGGTCGGTACGCCGGGGCGCATCATGGATCATATGGAGCGCGGCACGCTGAATCTGGAGGCGCTCAACATTCTGGTGCTGGATGAAGCTGATCGCATGCTGGACATGGGTTTTTATGACGATATCGCCTACATTGCCAAGCGTTGCCCGGCAGATCGCCAGACCTTGATGTTTTCGGCGACCTATCCCGAAGGCATCGCGCGACTGGCGCGCCAGTTCATGCGCAATCCGCAGGAAGTAAAGCTGGCCGAGCAGCACCAGAGCAACAAGATACGCCAGCGTTTCTATGAAGTGAGCAACGAGGATCGTCTCGAAGCTGTCGGCGCATTGCTCAGACATTACCGCCCGGTGAGTACGCTGGCTTTTTGCAACACCAAACAGCAATGTCGTTCATTGCTGGAGGTGCTGCACGCTGAGGGGATTTCTGCGCTGACGCTTAACGGTGATATGGAGCAGCGCGAGCGCGATCAGGTGCTGATCCAGTTCGCTAATCGTAGTTGCTCGGTGCTGGTGGCGACCGATGTGGCGGCGCGCGGCCTGGATATTGCGCAACTCGAAGCGGTGATTAATGTTGATGTTACGCCCGATCCGGAAATACACATTCATCGCATAGGCCGCACGGGTCGTGCCGATGAGGATGGCTGGGCGCTGAGCTTATGCGGCCCCGGTGACCGGCATCGCATCGTCAGCATCGCAAAGATGACGGGCAGCGTACCTGAATGGCATGAACTGTCCGAATTGGAAAACGGGGATGAATCGCCGCTGGTGCCGCCGATGGTGACCTTGCAAATACTCGGCGGACGCAAGGAAAAAATCCGCCCCGGCGATGTACTGGGCGCGCTCACCGGTGACGCAGGGTTCACGCGTGAGCAAGTCGGCAAGATTGCCGTGACTGATTTTTCTACCTATGTGGCCGTGGTGCGCGACATTGCCAAGGAAGCGGTACGCCGGTTATCCGCAGGTAAGGTCAAGGGCAAGACGGTCAAGGTGCGCGCACTGTAGATTTAGCCGACCGGCCACAGCGGCTGGCCGGTCGCTTCCAGCCAGGTCAGATAGCAGCGCAGGTCAAATTCCAGTTGGTGATATTCCGCTTCCATATTCAGGCATAACTGATAAAAGGCTTTGTTGTGTTCGCGTTCCTTGAGATGCGCCAGTTCGTGAACCACGATCATGCGCAGGAATTCAGGCGGCATCTCCTTGAACACGGTCGCGACTCGAATCTCACGATGCGTCTTGAGTCTGGAGCCTTGCGTACGCGGAATACGGGTGTGCATCCCCAGTGCGCGGCGCTCGACATGCAGTGTGCTGTCGAATAGTACTTTGCTCAGTTGCCCGGTGTTGCGCAGATAAGTATTTTTTGCTTCCAGTACATAGTCGTAGAGCGCGCGGTCGGTGCGCACGCCATGCGCCGCCGGATACTTTTGCAGTAGCCGGTCAGCCAGTTTTTCCTGAGCTATCAGTTGCTGTACTTGCTCTGTCAGTGCTGCAGGGTAGCCGGACAGATAATTCGGTGGTGGTTTCGGCCGCATGTCAGGGATGTTTTACGGCGATCAGAAACGCTCATGCGGCATCAGATAACGCCACTGTCCCGTTTGTAATTTTGACATCGCCACGCGCCCGATGCGGATGCGTTTCATGTTCAGCACCTGTAGCCCGACAGCCTGGCATGCGTGTGCGATCTGTCCGGGTATTACGCCCTTGAGTGCAAAGCGCAAGCGGGTTTCGTTCTGCCAGCTGACTTTGACCGGCGGCAGGGGTTTGCCGTTGAATTTGAGTCCGTGATTGAGCAGCTTGAGTCCGTCGGCGGACAGATCACCGGCAACTTCGACGATGTATTCCTGCTCAAGCGTGGCGGCATCATCGTGTAGTTTGCGCGTGATCCGCCAGTCTTGCGTAAACACCCGCAGGCCGCCGGCATTGCGTTCCAGCGGCAGACAGGGCGCCAGTTTGAAAAAGTGTTGCTTGAGCAGATAAATGCCGGAGTTGTCATCGGCCGATCGCGTATTGGCACAAAATTGCGGATGCGCGGTATCTGTGTCCGTAGCGCTCGGCTGGTTGAATAACAGTGTTGCAGGCTCAACCGGTGTGCAACTGGCGTCGGGGTGAAGTTCGACGTGCTGCCCGCTTACCATGAACTGCGGTTCTTCCACCACCTGTCCGTCAACTGTGACCCAGCCGCCCGCGATATAAAGCTCGGCTTCGCGGCGAGAGCAGGCAAGCAATTCGATGAGGCGTTTTGCGAGGCGGACGGATTCAGTCATGGGAAGCGGGTTTTGTTTACAAGGTGCGCCATTGTAAACGCTCAAGCCGGACTCAGACCTGTAAAATGCCGATATGGAAAATCAGAAAAAATCAGCAGCTCGTCCCACGCTCGATGGGATCACCCTGGAAACGATCGTCACGCAGCTGTCAGTGAGCCTGGGCTGGGAGGCGATGGCTGCTGCCGTGCCGATACGCTGTTTCAGCCATGACCCCAGTGTTAAATCCAGCCTGAAATTTTTGCGCAGAACACCGTGGGCGCGCGCAAAAGTGGAACAGCTTTATTTGCAGCAATAGACGGTTTGTTCAGCAGAGTCAGTCTTCGGCTTCGATGATGGGGGTGGCCTCGGTGAGGAGTTCCTGCACATCGTCTTCCGTAAGGTTGAGCAGGCGCAGGCAGGCAGGGCCGAGTTTGCCCCATTCCTGCGTGAAGCTGAGCCCTGAATGCTGCTGCAACAGATACTCGGCCAGTTGGGAAACGGCAATTAAATAGCGGCTGTGCAGTGTGGGCGGGATGGATGGCGTATCAAGAATCGCGACATCGTGATGATGACGGATAGACAGGATGGTTTCATCGGGCAACCACCAGCTTTGCGCCAGCATATAGCCCACGACGGCGTGATTGGTGGGCAGGGTGGTTTCCTCTACTGTGGTGAAGCTGCGGCTGGCTTCATGATTCGCCTCGGTCAGAATATCAAAGTAACCGGGGTGACGAGAGAGCAGTATGGGGATGCCGCAATCGCGAAACAGTCCGAAGGTGTAGGCATCGTCAGCCCGTAGCGTGCTCTTTGTGACCCGCTGTGCGAGCCAGCCGGAAAGACGGGCGATGCGAGCCGATGCATCCCAGAAGCGTTCGAGTTGCGGTGATTTCGGGAAAGCCTTGCGCATCACGATGCCTGCAATCGCCTTGCTGGCGACATTAAGCCCGAGCATCATCAGGGCTTCCCTGGGTGAATTCACGCGGCCGCGGAAGCCGAAGTAGGGTGAGTTGGTGATGTTGATCAGGCTGGCTGAAAGCGCAACATCTGCTGCGATGATGCGTGCCAGTTGGTTGAAATCGGGTTCGTCTTTGTGCATTTCTGCGTTGATTTTGTCCAGGATGACAGGTCGGGGCGGGATGCCTATTTTCTGCAACGAGCTTTCCAGTTGCGCTTCAACCGAGGACGGGGGGAGGGTTTCAGTCATGTTGTTTTCTTCTGTTTTGTAGCCATGCCAACAGTTCATTTTCAGGCATGGGCCGGGCGTAAAAATACCCCTGTATGGCATGCACGCCCGCATCGCGCAAGGTGTCGAGTTGTTGCTGATTTTCAACGCCTTCAGCTACCACTCGCATGCCCAGATCATTGCCTAGCTGCGCGATTGCCTTGACGACGGCAAAGGCGCGCCTGTCCTGCGGGAGTGCGACGACAAACGCGCGATCCAGCTTGAGTTTGCTGGCGGTGATGTCTTTCAGTGTGGCCAGGCACGAATAGCCCGTGCCGAAATCATCAATGGCAATTTTGACGCCGGTATCAAGTGCGGCACGCAAATTCGCCTGAACCAGTTTGGAGTTATCCATGAACAGCGATTCGGTGAGCTCCAGCTCGATGAGTTCTGGGTCCACGTCAGCGCACAGCAGTGCGGCATGCAGTGTTTGCGAAAAATTCGCTGTGACGAACTGTGCTCGTGACACATTGATGGATACGACGGTAGGCTGCCCGGTAACAGACAGATGTTTTGCAAAGCGCGCGCCTTCCAGCAGGCTCCATTCGCCCAGACGTATGATTAAACCGGTTTTTTCGGCAATCGGGATGAATTCACCCGGAGAAAGATGGTGTGCAGGGCAGCGCATCAGCGCCTCGACGGAGACGATCTGACCGTCGGTATCCACACAAGGCTGGTAATGCAGGTTCAGGCCGCCGTGATTCAGTGCGAGGTGTAGCTTGCTTTCCAGTTCAAGTTCGTGGCGCGCCAGAAGTACGCCCAGTCGTCCCGGCATCGGCTCGGAGCCGGACGTTATGATGCGACCGCCGCCCGCCCGTTTGGAGGTGTTCATGGCACGGTCGGCACGTTGCAAGCAGAGCGAGGGTCGTTCGCTTTCTTCAAGAATGGCGATACCCAGACTGGCAGAGGGATGCAGCAGCAGCCCCCCTATAGGCAGGGGGATTTCAATTTCATGCAGCAAGTCAGCGGCGAGTTGTTGAATTTGATCGAAATTATAAGTGGAGACCAGGCAGACAAATTCGTCACCCGCCATTCGGCACCATGTCCCCCGTGTTCCTGTTCTGTCACGCAGGCGTTGGCTCAGTTGAGCGATAACCGCATCACCGCCGCGATGCCCGAAAGATTCATTGACCTGTTTGAACCGGTCCAGCGCAATCCAGATAACGGCAAGCGGGCGCTCAGGCGTGGACAGCGTTGCCAGCTGGGCAATCTCGGCAAAACAATCCTTGCGATTGATGAATCCGGCGATAGGTTCGACTGGGGGTGGCTGCATACTTTGGTTGAGAGCAAGTGGCATCGCGGCGTAGTGAGCCTGTTTTAGGTGTCGTTTAAAACAACAGAACAAACAGCATAAAATCGGATGATTTAATGCTGTTGCTCAATGATCAAGCGGTCCTGAATCTGCAAGGACTCAGTCCAGTGTCGCCTCCAGGGGCACCATGATCTTGACCTCATCGCTGACCGCCGGGACGTACTTGGTCATGCCGAAATCGGAACGTTTGAGGGTGGTGCTGATGTCTGCGCCACAGGTCGGCTTTTTATTCATCGGGTGCGGGGCGCAACGGAAATTGCTGACAGTGAGCGTCAAGGGCCTGGTCACACCCAGCATTGTAAAATCACCTTCGGCTGCGATGACCTTATCGCCGTTGAAGCGCAGTTTTTTTGAAGAGAAGTGCATGGTGGGGTGGATTTCAGTATCAAAGAAACCCTCGGCCTTCATGTGCTGATCCCATTTTTCGAAACCCATGTCGAGTGAATCGGTCTGAATGGTGAGCTCCACACGGCCTTTTTTGGCGGCGATGTCCAGTTCGATCTTGCCGCTGGATTGGTTGAATCGTCCTCTCTGGGTGGTAAAGCCGAGGTGGTTGATTTCGAACATCGGCCAGGTATGGGTGGCATCCACGGTGTAATGGTCAGCAGCCAACGCAGGCGAAGCAATCAGCGAGGCGAGGATGAGAGCAAAGGCTTTGTTCATGTGTGTCTCCTTGGTTGAGGGATAGATCGTGGTTATTGACGGGGTTTGCCCACCGTAAAGTGGAAAGTGATTTTTACTTCGTCTGCGACAACACTGGTGTCCGCCCAGATGCCTGTTCCTATGCCGTAATCCAGTCGTTTGATCGGAAACGCGCCATCGACGACTATTGCACCGCCCACCCGTTTGAGTGTGAACGGCGCCTTCACGGGCAGCGTCTTGCCTTTGATGGTCATGTTGCCGAGCGCTTCATAGCGGTCAGCGCCCAGGCGCGTCACCTGGCTGGAAACAAAGCGGGCTACAGGGTGTTGTCTGGTGTTGAACCAGTTTCTGCCCCCCAGTTCGTCATTGGCTTCGGCGCTGCCCGCATCCATGCTGTTCAGGTCTATGCTGATCTGTGCGCTCCCCGTTTCCGGTTTGGCCGGGTTGACTGCGATATCGGCGGAAAACTTATTGAAACTGCCCGCCACCGGCACACCCATCTGCTTGGAAACGAAGGTGACGCTGCTTTGCTGTGGGTGCAAGGTGTTGAATTCTTCGGCTGTCGCCGATGAAAAGCACAACAACAAGACAGATAATAGCCCAGACTTCATGATTTTTTCCTGAGCATGGGCAGCATGCGGGACAGTACGTTGTCGCGCTCGATGAAATGGTGCTTGAGTGCAGCGCCGACATGGGCAAGTATCAGACCCAGCATCAAAAAGTTCAGACTTTCATGCACCTCTTTGAGTAAATCACCCAGTTCCTTGTTTTTGCCTAGCAGGTCGGGCAGCGGCAGCACGCCCAGCCAGACAGTCTGAACGCCCTTGGCGGAACTCATCAGCCAGCCGGAGAGCGGGATGATAATGATCAGCGCATACAGGGAAAAATGGACCGCATGGGCGGCAAACTTCTCCCAGTCGGCCATCAAATCGGGTAGTGGCGGTGGACGATGGGTGCTGCGCCAGGTCAGGCGCACGATGGACAGCAGGAAGATACTGACGCCTATCCATTTGTGCCAGCTGTAAAACCTGAGTTTGTCGGGTGAAAACGGCAGTTCGTGCATGTACACGCCCAGAGGGAAGGCAGTAAATATCAGCAAGGCGATGAGCCAGTGCAGCAGAATAGCTGTGCGGGTATAACGTTCGGCCATGGTAAATCCGGGTTTGTCCTATGGTTCTTCCGAGGCAAGACTAGCGGTATTGGCTGCATATTGCAAGAGTATGAAACTTTCTCGCGGGCATACTGACTAACCGGCCTTGAAAAACGGGGGGATAAGCCCCATCTGGCTGGCTGTAGCTCAGTTGCTGCGCAAACCTGTGCGGCGTGATTTTTAGTCTTTGGAGAATAGTGCGTCATGAAACGAATTTTTCTGTTTATTCTGACCAATCTGGCGGTTGTTTTTGTCATCAACATTACCCTGCGCCTGCTGGGTGTGGATCGCGTACTGGATGAGAGCGGTGCGATTAATTTCAACGCGCTGATGGTGATATCGCTGGTTATCGGTTTTGCCGGCTCCCTCATCTCCCTGTTCATGTCCAAGTGGTCGGCCAAGCGTATGGTGAACGCACAGGTCATCAGCACGCCGTCTGATCCGACCGAACGCTGGCTGTTCGAAACTGTGCGCCGTCAGGCACAAGCCGCCGGTATCGGCATGCCGGAAGTGGCGATTTACGATGCGCCGGATGTGAATGCGTTTGCGACCGGATGGAATAAGAACGACGCCCTGGTGGCTGTGAGCACAGGTCTGTTGCACGGCATGAGCCGCGATGAAACCGAAGCGGTGCTGGCGCACGAGATCAGCCACGTCGCCAACGGTGACATGGTTACGCTGGCCCTGATACAGGGTGTGGTGAATACCTTTGTGGTGTTCTTCTCTAAGTTGTTCGGAATATTTGTGGATTCCCTGTTGCGCAAGGATGGTGAACAACGCGGTCCCGGCATCGGTTCATTCATCGCCGAAATTGCCGCCCAACTGGTGTTGGGCGTGCTGGCGAGTGTTATTGTGATGTGGTTCTCACGCCAACGCGAATTCCGCGCCGATGCGGGGGGCGCCGCGCTGGCCGGTCGTGAAAAAATGATTGCCGCCCTGGAAAGATTGAAGGGTAACCATGAGCAAGCTTCTTTGCCCAAGGAAATGGCCGCATCCGGTATTTCCGGTGGCGGTGGAATGAGCCGTTTGTTCATGACCCATCCTCCGCTGGAAGAGCGCATCGCCGCACTGCGCGCCGGACGTTAAAGAAAAACAGTATTTAGCAGCCTGTTAGGGAAGCGCTGATTTATTCGGTTTTGTCGTTCCCGCACAGGCGGGAACCCAGTTAAATAAAGGCACTGGATCCCCGCCTTCGCGGGGATGACGAATAAATCAGTATCTCCTTAGTTTTACTCTCGGTCGGCGCGGTTGCTCTTCCAGATCGACAGCAGCAGCCACAGGCCGCCTAACATCGCACAGAGAAAGCCGAACAGGCCAAAAAACGGCAGACCAAACAGGCTGGGGCCGCCGGGTACGGTCATCACGATGGATGAGCCGACGATGAGCGCGGCAACCACGATGCCGACCGTCATCCGGTTGGCGGCTCCGTCCAACTGGTTGCCGACATGTTTCAGATGAGTGACATCAATGTGAATTTCCAGTCGGCCGCGACGGGCGGCGCGTAATAGCCGGGACAGGTCGTGTGGCAGGCTGGAAATAAGCGACAGTGCCTCAACAACCGCCCGGCTGCCGCGTTTGAGCAGGGCGGCTGGCGTATAACGTGCGCGCAGTGACTGTTCCAGCATAGGCATCGCCTCGCCGGCGATATCGAAGTCGGGGTCGAGTTCGCGACCCATGCCTTCCAGCGAAATGAAGGCCTTGACCAGCAGCGCCAGATCGGCCGGAAGTGACAGGTGGTGCTGGCGCAAGATGGCCACCAGATCGGAGAGCATGGCGCCCAGGCTGAGCTGTTTCAATGATAAGCCGTGGTATTGATCAAGGAAGGTCTGGATTTCCAGCGCCAGCCCCGGCTCATCCAGTACGCCCTCGCCGGTCCAGTCGAGCATCACATCCAGTATGCGTTTGGGTTCATGCTGCACGAGGCCCAGCAGCAGGCGGATCAACTGTTCGCGGCGTTCTTCGGTCAGGCGTCCCACCATGCCGAAGTCGATGAAGGCGATGCGATTGCCGGGCAAATAGAATACGTTGCCCGGGTGCGGGTCGGCGTGGAAGAAACCGTCCTCGACGATCATCTTTAAGACCGCGCGGGCACCGAGCCGGGCAAGCTGTTTGCGGTCCAGACCGGCTTGATCGACGGCCTGGAGCTTGCGCCCGGGGATGCCGTCGATATATTCCTGCACACACACGCGTTCGCCGGTCCATTGCCAATAGACGCGTGGAATGACAATGGGGGGTGGTTCGGGTGTCGCGTCCTGAGCGTCGCCAGGCTGCTCATGGGCGGAATAGTTGGCAAAATTTTGCGCGATATGTTCGGCATTGCGGCATTCGACGGAAAAATCCAGCTCGCGGCGCAGTGACAGGGAAAATTGCCGAACCACTTCGCTGGGGCGAAAGCTGCGTAATTCCTGACTTTCTCCCTCGGCCAGCTCCGCTAATCGCATCAGCCAGCGCAGATCGGCTTCGATGACAGGACGGATGCCGGGACGGCGCACCTTGACGATTACCTCGCTGCCGTCTTCGAGGCGGGCGCGGTACACCTGTGCAATGGAGGCGGCGGCCAGCGGTTCAGTATCGAAATGGGCGAATATGTGTTCGGGTGCTGCGCCCAGATCTTCAGTCAGTTGCTGACGGATGTCGGCATAGGGAACCGGCGGGGCGTTATCCTGCAATTTGCCAAATTCGGCGATCCATTCGGGTTCAAACAAATCCACTCGGGTGGCGAGTACCTGGCCCAGTTTGATGAAAGTCGGCCCCATCTCTTCAAGTGCACGCCGCACCCTGACGGGAGGGGGCAGGTGAGCGTACTGTGCCGCGTTGTCGCGGTGCAATGCTTTCCCGGCGCGCTCCAGTGCATGAGTCAGACCCATGCGACTGACGAGGTCACCGAAACCGTAGCGAATCAGAATAGCGGCGATGTCGTGCAGGCGTGAAAGATCACGCACTGCCACCAGTGCCTGCAATAACATCAGCCTTCCCTCCCCCTATTCAACTTTCCCCACGAGGGGGGAAAGGGCGATCGATCCTTCTCCCTCCGGGAGCGGGGTTGGTTGATACTTGCCGGGTTTGACGTGATCGGCCAGACCGGTGAGCACGCCGGAAGCAATCTGGCGTAACAGGTCTGAGGTGGCTTGTGCCAGATGCAGGCCAGCTACAACCTGAGTGCGTCCTGCTGCGCCAAGCTGGTGCGTAATGACGGCCAGTGATTCCTTGATTTGTGTGCCGACGGCGGAACCGTGGGTGCGGCTGTGTGCGGCAAGATCATGCAGGATATCGCCCGCTGCGTCCCTCGCACTGGATGCCGAGGTTTGCAGGGTATCCAGAAACATGGCCTCAAGCGCTTCAAGATCCGTGCGCGCCCGGGTGAGGTCCTCGCTGGAAAATTTCTGTGCCCGGGCCGTCGCTTCTTCTACCGCGAGTCTGGAGGCGCCGGCAAACTGTGCTAACGCGACATCCAGTCCGGCGACAGCCTGTTTGAGCTGGGTGCGTGCGGTTTCGGTTTGTGCCGCTGACTGGTGCAATTCTTTCTGCGCGCCCGCCCGCGCACCACGCAGCGCAGCACCGGCGATCTGCCGCAAGGATTCGATGTCCAGCGAGCGAGCGCTGATTTTACGCAAGGTAAGCTGCCGTACCATCTCATGCACATCATGGCCCTGTTCGACGGCGCTACGCACTTCTGCTTCGAATGTATCGGTATCGTTGCTGTTCGCTGTTTGCATGATGATCCTTATCGAGTGATGAGTTGAATAAATAAACCAATTCGGCAGATCGTATCTTACACTGGCCTGATTATTTGTTGCGAGACTCGTTAATGCAAAAATCGGCCAGTTGCTCCAGGATGCGCTGCAATGCGCGATTGGCGGTGATGACCCCGCCGTAGGCATCGTCGCTGGCGGCATTTTCGGATTCATCGAATAATTTTACGGCGATGACCCTCTTGTTTTTTACGTCTATCAATTGCGCGCGCAAGCCTAGCTGTATCCGGCTCGGACGGGTGGTGAAATCCTGTTGCAGCCGGATCAGTTCGGTATCCAGCCTGAGATCGGCCGGAATCAGACCAGGTGAGGGTACAACGGCACGAAAGTGCGGTTCCAGGGACTGTGTCAGCAGGGGTTTCAGCAGGCGCGCAGGGGTGTCGGCCCAGCGGTGGGCCGCAAAATATTCCAGCGTCAGGGGATGCTGCACATAAGCCATTTGCGGGGTGTCGAATCCAGGCCATGCATCGGGCATGCTGATAGCCAGCACCTGATCACTCCGGGCGCCCGTCAGATGGGTGGCGGCTCGGGCATCGAGCACGTAGAGGCGTGCGCTTTCCACACGCGGCGCCTGCAAGCCGCTGCAAGCGGTGAGCAGCAGGCAAGATGCCAGCAGCATCCAGCGGTGTATAGGTATGTTCATCACGCTGCTCCCCTGTCATGGTGGTACGCCGATAATGGAATCATTCTCCCGGCCCTCGTTTTGCGGCCGCTTTGCCGTGCAGCAGCACACTGGGATTCTGTTCAAGTTCGCCGCTAAAACGGCGCAGGGAGTGAGTCAGTTCACGTAATTCCACGACCAGCAGGCGTATTTCCGGCAGGGTTTCACTGGTAAATTGCTGGGTGCTGTTCATCGTGGCACGCGTGCTTGCGCCAGCCAGTGCAACTTCGTTTGACATGTGATCAAAGGCATCTGCGCTGCGCTGTATGCGCTCGGCGAGTTGGGGTAATTCACCTGTTAAACGTGCGGTATTTTCCAGGGTGCGTGCCGCATTGCTCAGGCCGGCATCGATGGTTGTCTGCCGTGCCGCCAGGGTGCGCGATAAAATTTCGATATCCGCCAGCGTATGCTTGATAGCCTGACGGTTATCTTCATCCAGCAGGGCATTAATATTCTCGGAAGTTCGATTCAGATTGGCGAGCATGCTCGATACAGAGGTATCCAACCGTGTCATCAACGAGGGTCTGGTCTGGATTACCGGGAATTTTTCGCCTTGCTGCGTCTTCAGCGCGGGTGCCTCGCGGCTGCCGCCAGTCAGTTCGACAAAGGTCAGGCCGGTCAATCCATGCGTCTGGAGCACCGCCACTGTATTTACCTTGATGGGTGTGCCGCGCTCTATGTCCAGTGTCAATTGCACCTGTTCGACATTGCCCGGTGCGAGTGTGATTTGTTGCACGCGCCCGACTTCAACACCCCGGTAGCGTACGGGCGCGTTGAGATTCAGGCCCGACACGGATTCGTTCATGTAGGTCAGATAGACATCGTAAACCGTGCGGTAGGATAGACCGCTGCCGAACCACAGTACACCGCCTATCAGCGCCGCGCTCAAAACCAGCACAAAGATGCCCACTACGGCAAAATTTACTTTTTCTTCCATGTTTTGGATGCTTCCCCGGACTGCTCGCTCGCGGCTCTTCCGCGCGGCCCGTAAAAATATTCCCTGATAATCGGATGATCCATTTTTGCAAGCTCCGTCATGGTGCCCATCCCCAAAATATGTCCCTCGCCCAGTACGGCGACCCGGTCTGCCACACGCCACAACAAGTCGAGGTCGTGCGTGACCAGCATAATGGTCAATCCGAGCGCATCGCGCAAGCTCCGCACCAGTTCGTCTATGCCGCTCGCACTCAGCGGATCAAGGCCGGCGGTGGGTTCGTCGAGAAAAAGCAGTTCCGGATCAAGGGCAATGGCGCGGGCAAGGGCCGCCCGTTTACGCATGCCGCCGCTCAATTCGCTCGGATACTTATTGCCCGCGTCCGGAGGTAAGCCGGTGAGGGCGATCTTCAGGGCGGCGACCTCGGCGATTAAATCGGCACTGAGAGCCGTATGCTCGCGCAAAACCATGCTGACATTCTCGGCGACAGTCAGTGCGCTGAACAGGGCGCCGCGCTCGAACATCACGCCCCAGCGACGGCGCATCGGCAGGGCCTGCTCGTCATTTAAGCCCAGCACTTCCCGCCCGAACACCCGGATCGATCCGGATGCCGGTTGTTGCAGCAGCAGTATGGTGCGCAGCAGCGTAGATTTGCCGCAGCCGCTGCCTCCTACCAGTGCAAAAATTTCGCCCGGATGGACGCTCAGGCTGATGTTGTCATGCACGACATTCATGCCGAAACGGGTGTGCAAATTGCGGATGTCGATGACGGGATCGGCAATTGCGCTTAATGCCACTGAATCACGCTTACCGTCGTTGGCTGAGAGCGGGATGGCGGCGGGGGTGGCGGTACTCATATTTTCAGCCAGTTAAATACGATGGAGAACAGCGCATCGGCCAGAATGACCAGAAAAATGGATTGCACCACGCTCACGGTTGTTTGTCGCCCGACACTGTCGGCGCTGCCCGTCACCTTGAACCCCTGGTAGCATCCGACCAGCGCGATGATGGCGGCAAATACCGGTGCCTTGCCGACCCCGGTCAGAAAGGAGGATAAGCTCACTGCGTCGCCGAGACGGTCGAGGAAAACGTCGAAGCTGACGCCCAGTTTTGAGCTCGCCATAATCATGCCGCCGAGTATCCCGGTGATATCGGCATAAATCGTAAGCAGCGGCAGGGCAATGACCAGCGCCAGCAGTTTGGGGAGTACCAGCAATTCAGTTGGTCCGACACCGGTGGTGCGCAGCGCGTCGATCTCTTCAGTCACTTTCATGGTGCCGATTTGTGCCGCATAGGCGGAACCGGAGCGCCCGGCGACGATGATGGCAGTCATCAGCGGGGAGAGTTCGCGCAGCATGGAAAGTCCGACCAGATCGGCAATGAAGACATTTGCCCCGAAGCGTTGCAACTGATCTGCACCCTGATAGGCGATGACCAGCCCCATCAGGAAGGAAAGCAGACCTACGATGGGCAGCGCCTCGAATCCGGCGCTCTGTAGGTTGTGGAGTATAGGGCGCCAGCGGATGCGGCGCGGTTGCCTCAGCGAGCGCAGCAGGATGATCGCGGTTTCGCCGATAAACGCAAGCATGCCATGCATGCCTTGCAGACCATGCCAGGCATGCAGGCCGACGCGTGTCAGAAAGTTGGGCGGGACTTGTGGGGTGGGTTTCGATGCCATGGTGCAGGAGGCAATCAATTGCATCAAGGCGCTGAATTCTGGTCGCAAACTCGTAATTGTCACGTGCCGCCCGCGTTGTTCCAGCGTGCGAACCGTTCGGTGCAGCAACCAGGCACCCGTGGTATCCAGTGCGTAAAGCGCCGAACAATCAAATAGCAGATTTTCTGAATTAGGCCAGACAGCCTCGTCCAATTGCTGTTCGAGCTGTGCGATTCCACGCATTGTCCAGACCCCGGCGCAAAATACCCGGTCCGTCTCGATCACCAGTCGGGCGGTTCCTTCGTCTGATATCGTTTCGGTGGCACGTTTCATCAGTGGCTCAATCTGGCGTGGAGGGCGACTCTCAATACGATTGCGGTGATCAAGCGTGCAGATTACACAGTTTTTCGCAGATTTTCAGAAAATTAACTGTACCCTTTATCCGCGCGACATCGGGCAAAAAAGAAAAAGGCCGGGATTACGCGCCGGCCCTGTTATCTTTGGCAGTCGGGCGAGTTTCAATGTTTGTGCGTGTTGTGTTCCTGAGTGGCGGGCAACGAGGGTGCGGAGTCCGTCGCAGTCGGTGCAACAACCGGCCCGGCAGCGTTGCCGGTCACTGGCATCGCAGGCACAGAGGCGTCCGGCTGATATTCAAAATCCGATTCCTCGTCGTCATAATCTTCCTGCGGAGGATTGCCGTCATAGACGAAATTTTGACGGCGCTGCAAGTAGGCGTCACGGATAAACGCATAGCGGTCTATCATCGCCCCCTCCAGTACGCTTTCCTGGGTGAGCAATTGCGCGCGACGTTTGACGGCCTTGAGCAGATACAGCTGGTTGCGGGTACGTACATGAGGGGTGCGGGCCAGCAGGCTTACCTGACTGTCGCCAATATCTCCGATGCTGTCGCGCAGGGTGCTGGGCCCCAATATGGGTACGACCAGATAGGGGCCGCTGGCAACACCCCAGTAACCGAGCGTCTGGCCGAAGTCTTCGTTGTGTTTTTCCAGTCTGGAAGTGACATTGAATAGCCCGAACACGCCGAAGGTGGAGTTGAACAGGAAGCGCGAACCGTCTGAAGCCGCCTGAGTCAGTTTGAATTGCAGCAGGTCATTTGCGGTAACGACCACATCATCCAGATTGGAGAAGAAATTGGACACCATGATCTTGCCCATTTCCGGCATGACTTTGTTGTAACCTTGTGCGACCGGTTTGGTGATGGCCTTATCCAGGGTGTCGTTGAATTGATACACGCCACGGTTCAGCGGTTCCAGCGGGTCGGCGGGGTTGTTGGCCTGCGTTGAAGCACATCCCGTCAAGACCAGAATGGCGAGTGCGAATAAAATGCGTATGGGTTTCATTTTGCGTCTCGGTACAGTGAGTTGTGCTTGATTATATAGAGGTTGCGGCGGCTCCGGGATAACTCGCTAAACAAAACGGCTGGGCGGAGTCAGTTCGCCTACATGCAGATTAAATGTGCCGTTGTTACGTTCGGCAAAGTAATGTTCCAGGCTGAGGCGTATCGGGCGGAAGGCAATCTCGTCCCAGGGGATTTCGGCTTCGCTGAACAGTTTGACCTCCAGGCTCTCAGAGCCAGGGCTGAAATCCAGATCAAGCAGGCGTGCTCTGAACAATATGTGTACCTGATCGATATAGGGCAAGCTGTACATTGAATATAAATCGCCGATCGCGATGCGTGCGTTGGCTTCCTCCAGCGTCTCGCGTATTGCCGCCTGTGCGGTGCTTTCGCCGTTTTCCATAAATCCGCCGGGCAGCGTCCATAGCCCGTGACGCGGTTCGATGGCGCGCCGGCATAACAGTATCTTATCTTCCCATTCAGGTATTGAGCCTATCACCATCCTGGGGTTCTGGTAATGAACGATGCCGCAAACGGTGCAGATGTGGCGGGGGCGGTTGTCATCCTCGGGGATGCGCAATTCGACCGTTGCGCCGCACGAGGAGCAGAATTTCATTTCCAGAATTGCCACCAGGATTTTGCCACTATGCTGTTGCCCGCAGCGTCAACTTGTACATCAGAGTTGCTTGCCAGTACGCGTCGGGCATCGTCGCGCAATTCGGTCATGCCCATCGCGTCATAAGCCTGCACCATGACTGCAAGCGCCTCGCGTGTAGAGGGACTGTTCGGATACAACGTCAGAATGTCTTGTGCTCGGTTCAGCGCGGCGATATGGGCGCCACGACGCTGGTAATACTGGGCAATGTTCAGTTCGTGTTTGGCCAGTGAATTAGCCAGATATTGCATGCGTATTCTGGCATCCGAGGTGTATTTGCTGTTCGGGAAACGGGTCACCAATGCCTTGAAGGCATTGAATGAATTCTGAGCGGATTGCGGGTCGCGCTCGGATGGATCCTGACCGCCAATGGCAGCCAGGATGCTAATGTCGCCGTTGAATGTCGCCAGCCCCTTGACGTAGTAGGCGTAGTCCACATGCGGCTGATTTGGGAACTGTTTAATGAAGCGGTCCGCCGTGGCAATCGCGGGGTCGGGCTCGCCCTGACGGTAATAGGCGTAAGCCATTTCCAGCATGGACTGCTGTGCATACCGGCCATAGGGATAGCGCGATTGCAGGGTTTCATACAGTTTGATTGCCGTGCTGTAGCTGCCGTCGTCCAGCTCCGTTTTTGCCTGGCGGTAGAGCTCCTCTGCGGGTACCTGACTGGATACGCTGGATGGGTCTCCGGTCGGCAGCGGGTCCAACATATTGCAAGCAGTTAACGTAAGTAACAAAAATACAGCTAAACTATGGCGCATGACTGATTCCGAAATAAATTTGCGCGATTATAACGCACCCGACGACGATGTAATTCATTTTGTCGTTCCCCCCAATTATGCCGGTCTGCGTCTGGATCAGGCGCTGGCCAAATTGCTGCCGGAATATTCGCGCAGCCGATTGCAAGAGTGGGTTGCCCTGCAACAAGTGTTGCTGGACGGCGCTCCTGCCATTTCCAAACAAAAAGTTTGGGGGGGCGAAAAGCTGGAAGTGTTGCCGCAATCGACCCTCGCCGAGCAGCCTTATCTGGCCGAGGATATTCCGCTGGACATTGTCTACGAGGATGAGGCGCTGCTGGTGATCAACAAGCCGGTTGGTCTGGTGGTGCATCCCGGCAGCGGCAATTGGCAGGGTACCTTGCTGAACGCGCTGTTGCATCATGCGCCGCAACTGGCAGCCGTGCCGCGCGCCGGTATCGTGCACCGTCTGGACAAGGATACCAGCGGCTTGCTGGTGGTTGCCAAGACGCTGATCGCACAAACCAATCTGGTGCGTCAGTTGCAGGAGCGTAGTGTGAAGCGCGAATACCTGGCTTTAGTGCATGGCGAATTGCAGCATGGTGGTTATGTGGATCAGCCGATAGGCCGTCATCCGTCGAATCGGGTCAAAATGGCGGTGATCGAAACGGGTAAGGAAGCCGTGACGCACTACAAGGTTGAACGATCGTATCCCAGTTGCACCCTGCTGCGCTGCACTCTGGAGACTGGGCGGACACACCAGATACGCGTGCATCTTGGCTATCTCAAACACCCTCTGGTCGGCGATAGCGTATATCTGAAAGGCCCGCAGAAATGCGTGCCGCAACTGCGTGACCTGTTGACCGGTTTCCCTCGTCAGGCCTTGCATGCCACCCGTCTGGCGCTTGAGCATCCAGTCAGTGGCGAGATGATGGAATGGCATGCGCCCATGCCCGAGGATATGCAGCAGTTGCTGAAACAAATTAACAGTGCGTTGAATGAGCCTGAGTGATTATTTAATCATTCCCGAGTGGCCGGCGCCCGCAAATGTCAGGGCGTTGCAGACCACCCGGCAGGGTGGTGTCAGTGTTGCACCCTATGCCAGTCTCAATCTCGGCAGCCATGTCGGCGACGCCCCGCTGAGCGTGGCGCGTAACCGTCAATTGCTCAACTCGCTATTACCCAGTGAACCGGTATGGCTGGAGCAGGTGCATGGCACGGTGGTGGCGGATGCAGACGGAGCGGGATGCCGAACGGTGGCGGATGCCTGTATCGCGCGGCGCGGGGTGTGTGTGGTGATGACTGCTGATTGCCTGCCGGTATTACTGTGCGACCGGCAAGGCAGTGTGGTCGGTGCGGCACACGCCGGGTGGAAAGGCTTGGCGGCGGGCGTGATCGAAGCGACCGTGCAGGCAATGGATGTGGCGCCGCAGAATCTGATGGCCTGGCTGGGGCCGGCGATCAGCCAGCCATTCTTTGAAGTCGGCGCAGAAGTGCGTTCGGTTTTTGTGGAAGCGGATCCCGAAGCCGCGGTTGCATTCATCCCCGGACTACCCGGAAAATATCTGGACGACATCTATGCCTTGGCACGGCTACGTCTGAACGCGCTCGGCATCACCGAAATTTATGGTGGTGATCGTTGTACCTACAGCGAACCTGAACAATTTTTCTCTTACCGCCGTGACGGCGTAACCGGACGTCAGGGCACGTTCATCTGGCTGGAGAAAAGTAGTCGTTAGTCGCCAGACGTTAGTGATTAGTTGATGATATTCGCTACGCGTTATGATTTTGACTAACGACTAACGACTAACGACTAACGACTAACGACTGCCTTATTTTCTCTACCATTTCGCGCAGCATCTCCACTTCCTCGTTGAGGCGTACCACGTCGGCTCGCAGTTCGGTAACTTCATCGGAATCAATCCGGCGGTGAGTTGTAATCGAGTTGGCTTTGAGTGTTTCCACATCGACTGCGCCGCACAGCAGATGCGTCCAGCGGTGTTCGCGCGAGCCGGGCAGTTTGGGCAGTTTGATCACCCAGGGGGTTTCGGCTTCAGCGAGTTCGTCAAGGAAAGCTTCCACAGCGGAAATGTCGCCAAATGGGTGCAAGCGGTCACAATTGAGGCGTAATTCGCCCGCCGTCTGCGGGCCGCGCAGCATTAACACCGCCAACAGCGCGACCGATTGCTCCGGTAATTTAAATGCCCTGCGCGAATTGTGGGCATAGCGCATCACGCGGCTGCCGCTGGATTCGATAATCAGCGCATAGCTTTTCAGGTTGTCCATGGCCTCCAGTACCTCAGTTTCACTGGCAGACATAACCGGGTCGCGCGCGGTTTTTTGGTTGCAACCCAGCGTCAAGGTGTTCACCGACAGCGGGTAAGTGTCCGGTACGGTTTTTTCTTTTTCTATCAGTACGCCCAGTACGCGGGCTTCGAGGGGTGAAAAAATCGGCAGCGTAGTCATGGTTTGTTAAACGAGCAAAGAGAACGCCGGATGCTATCACGCAGTATGTCGCGTGCGTAAGACACTTTGAATGCAGCGCAATCCGTTATAATTCGCGCCCCTGAGTTTTTTAATGAATTTTATGACCGTATTGCTGTGGATTATTGCGTCCAGCCTGTTAGGCGGTGTGCTCAGCGTTCTGAGTGCAGCCTTGTTTGCGCTGAATGCGCGCGCGCACTGGGTGAACGCGCTGGTCAGTTATGCAATCGGCGCGTTGCTGGGCGCGGTGTTTCTCGACATTCTGCCGGAAGCGATAGCGCTGACGGATAATGTTGTCGAACTTAGCGGAACAATTCTGTTGGGCATCCTGCTGTTTTTTACACTGGAAAAGCTATTGTTGTGGCGGCATTGTCACCACGATCATTGCGAGGTACACGAGCCGCACGAAAATACCGCGCATGACCGCAGCGGTATGATGATCATGGTCGGCGACACGTTTCATAATTTTGTCGATGGCGTCATCATTGCAGCGGCCTTCATGACCGATGTGCAACTGGGCATCGTTACCGCTATGGCCATCATCGCGCACGAAATTCCCCAGGAAGTCGGCAATTTCATGATTCTGCTGCACTCCGGCTACAGCAAGACGCGGGCCCTGACGCTCAATCTGCTGTCCAGTCTGGCTATGCTGGTGGGTGGCGTGCTGGCGTATTTTGCCTTGCAATCCATGCAAAGTATTGTGCCGACGCTGTTGGCTCTGGCTGCGGCCAGCATGCTTTACGTCGCGGTGGCTGACCTGATCCCCGGCCTGCATCAACGCACTCGCTTGCGTGATACGCTGGAGCAGGTGTTGTTGATCGTGGCAGGTGTGTCGTCGATATATCTGGTTAATCTCGTTGTAACTGCTTGAATAATAAAATGAATAAACCTAATGCTATTCCCAAAGTCGGTTTCGTTTCACTCGGCTGCCCCAAGGCGACGGTGGATTCGGAACATATCCTGACGCGATTGCGTGCTGAGGGCTACCTGATTTCGTCCAGCTATCAGGATGCTGATCTGGTGGTGGTGAATACTTGCGGCTTCATTGACAGTGCAGTGGAAGAATCGCTGGATGCGATAGGCGAAGCGCTGGCGGAAAATGGCAAGGTGATCGTCACGGGTTGTCTGGGTGCGAAGGGTGATGTGGTCAAACAGGCGCACCCCAGGGTGCTCGCGGTGACCGGCCCGCACGCGGCCGATGAAGTGATGGAAGTGGTGCATCAACATTTGCCGAAACCTCACGATCCCTATATGGATTTAGTGCCTGCGCAAGGCATCAGGCTGACGCCGAAGCATTACGCCTATCTGAAAATTTCCGAGGGTTGCAACCACAGATGCACCTTCTGCATCATCCCCAGTTTGCGCGGCGATCTGGTCAGCCGTCCGGTGGGCGATGTCATGCAGGAAGCGCAAAATCTGGTCAACGCCGGCGTGCAGGAATTGCTGGTGATCTCACAGGACACCAGCGCGTACGGCGTAGATGTGAAATATCGCACCGGTTTTTGGGGCGGCAAACCGCTCAGAACACGCATGACTGAACTGGCCGCCGCACTGGGCGAATTGGGCGTATGGGTGCGATTGCATTACGTCTACCCCTATCCGCATGTGGACGAAGTCATCCCGTTGATGGCGCAGGGCAAGATACTGCCCTATCTGGATATCCCGTTTCAGCACGCCAATCAGCGCATTTTGAAACTGATGAAGCGACCCGGTAACAGCGATAATGTCTTGGCGCGCATCAAGCAATGGCGCGAGATATGCACGGAGCTGGTGCTGCGCAGCACTTTTATCGTCGGCTTCCCCGGCGAGACCGAAGAGGAGTTCGAGGAACTGCTCGATTTCATCGAAGAAGCGCAACTGGACCGCGTCGGCGCATTCGCCTATTCGCCGGTGGATGGCGCTATCGCCAACGACTTGCCGGACCACGTGCCGCCTGAAGTGCAGCAGGAGCGCCTGGCACGTCTGATGTGGTTGCAGGAAGAAATCAGCGAAGAAAAACTCAAGCTCAAAATCGGCAAGACCATGACGGTGCTGGTGGACACAGTGGACGAAGAGGGCGCAATCGCGCGCAGTTTCGCCGATGCGCCCGAAATCGACGGTCAGGTTTACATCAAGGACGGATCACATCTGAATGTGGGCGACAAGGTTAAAGTCGTGATTACCGATTCAGATACGCATGATCTGTGGGGCGAACTGGTGTGATTCATCGATTACGGCGGCTTGCGCAGGCCGTGAATCCCCGATAAGCTGCGCTGGTGTCAATCAGCGCCATAAAAATATATCAGGGGAGTCAGACGATGGATAAGAAATTGCCCGAAGTTGAAAAAATAGCGTGCGATATTTGCCGTAAGGAAGTGCCGCTCTCAGAGGCAAAAACGCCGGAAGCTATGGACTATGTGGCGCATTTTTGCGGGTTGGAATGTTACACAAAATGGCAGCAGGACAGCGAAAAAGCGGATAAACAGGGCGAAGCGGATAAGGAATAATTTACCCTGCCCGTTATCGCGCAGTCCCTTCTCTCGTCAGGGTGAGAGAAGGGAAGGAGAGTTGTAACGGGTAATCGGTTTATTTTGCGGGTGTTACATCCTGTTTTTTCGCGGGAATAGCAGCTGGCGGCAGGTCGCATTGCATGTCGCGTTTGAGTTTTCGGCGTTCTTGCGGCGACATTTTATCGAAACGCTCACGCATTTCACGGCGATGTTCCGCCCTTTCTTCCGCAGGTATGTCCTGCCAGTATTCCTGCATTTTTCCGCGCATGGCTGCGCGCTCTTCCGGCGGCATCTTATCCCAGTGCTCGCGCATCTTTTCATGATTACGTGCCCGCTCATCCGGAGACATCTGCTTCATATCTTCACGCATTGTTTTGTGCATCGCACGACGTTCCTCGGGTGACATTTTTTCAAGAGATTCGTGCATTTCATGGCGTTTCTCGGCGCGTTGTTGCGGTGTCATGTCTTGCATTTTCTGGCGCATTTCCTCACGTTCCTTTGCGCGCTCCTCGGGTGTCATGGTTTTCATCCGCTCCATGTGTTCCTGCATGGAGGGCATGGGGGCGGTATCTGCTGCCGTGGCGTTCAGGCTGAACGAAGCAAGAATGCCGGCGGCGATAATCGTCTTAAGTATCGTGTTCATAATGAATCTCCTGGTGATGGTTGGCTCAACGCCGTTGGGGCGTGGAAAGCATACTAAGGCTTATGTGTAAGCAAAGTGTTTTGACAATGCGGTGATTTGTAACAATTTGTTTCCGCGCCCGGCACTCAGTCCTCAGTCCTCAGCCCTCTGACTTCTGTGTATCATGCCGCCATGACCAATCCACAACGCATTTTGATTATTGACGACGACGCGCGACTGCGCGAGTTGCTGCTGCGCTATTTGGGCGAACAGGGGTTCAGCGCCAAAGCTGTAAACGATGGCAACGCGCTGGACCGCGCTTTGCAGCTCAATCGCTATTCCCTGCTGATACTGGACTTGATGTTGCCCAATGAAGACGGGCTGGCGATTTTGCGCCGTCTGCGCGCGGCAGGCGAGGATGTGCCGGTGATACTGCTTACTGCGAAGGGCGATGAGATAGATCGCATCATCGGGCTGGAAATGGGTGCGGACGATTATTTGCCCAAACCGTTTAATCCGCGTGAACTGGTGGCGCGCATCCACGCCGTGTTGCGACGCAAGGGGACGCAAACAATAGGTGCGCCGGACAGCGAGGAGAAAACCGTTAGTTTCGGTGATTGTGAACTGAATCTGGCCACGCGCCAGCTGCTCAGGGCGGGTGTGCAGCTTCCTCTGACCACCGGGGAATTCGCCTTGCTCAAAGTGCTGGTCACGCATCCGCGCCATCCCTTATCGCGCGACAAACTGATGGAACTGGCGCGCGGCCGCGATCACGACCCGTTTGATCGTGCGATAGATGTGCAAGTCTCGCGCCTGCGCAAACTGATAGAACCCGAACCCGGTCAGCCGCGTTTTATCCAGACGGTATGGGGGCATGGTTACGTGTTCGTGCCGGACGGCTCAAAATAATGCATATTCCGTTGCCCAGTTCCTTGCTGTCGCGTGCTTTTCTGCTGATTGTCATATTGATTATGCTGTCACTGGCCGCGTCCGTGGCAATTTTCCGTCATGCAGAGCAGGAACCGCGTAGCCGACAGATGGCACAACTGGTGGTGTCGGTGGTCAATCTCACTCGTGCCGCCGTGATGTCTGCCGCACCGGAGTGGCGTGTTGCATTGCTTGCAGAATTAGCCGAATCGGAAGGATTGCGCGTACAGATTGCGGAAATCGATGAGGTACTCGATCCCCTGCCTGTGCACCCGCCGGAATTGCACATGATGGTGGAAAAAGTGCGTCACAGCCTGGGCGATAACACACGCTTTGCCGCACAGCTCAATGGTGTCGAAGCATTGTGGGTGAGTTTTTTTATCGGCAGCGAAGAATTCTGGGTGGCGTTGCCGAGTGAGCGCCTCGAACATCCTGTGTCGCAGGTGTTGCTGATGTGGAGTGTTGTGGTGTTGCTGCTGGCTTTGCTGGGCGCCTATTTCATTGCGCGTCAGGTTGTACATCCGCTGAAGCGGCTGGCGCTGTCGGCGCAGCAACTGGGGCAGGGGGACACCCCGCAACCCCTGCCTGAACAGGGCGCACAGGAGGTGATTGCAGTCGCTGTCGCCTTCAATCAGATGTCCGCCGATCTGGCCGCGAATGAGCGGGAGCGCGCGCTGGTGCTGGCGGGTATCTCGCATGATTTGCGCACGCCGCTGGCGCGCGTGCGGCTCGCTGCGGAGCTGATTTCGGAGACCTCACTGCGCGAGGGATTGAGCGCCGATGTGGAACAGATGGATGCGGTGATCCGGCAATTCCTCGACTATGCGCGCCTGGATGAAAATGAAACCGCCGTGACGACTGACGTCGATGTGCTGGTTCGCGAAGTGGCGAGCAGGTTTTCAGCTGCGAGCCGCTCAATTAATCTTGAATTACAGACCATGACCGCGTTGGCTGTCCGGCCCTTGTTGCTGAAGCGTGCGCTTGCCAATCTGCTGGATAACGCCATCAAATACGGCGGCGGGGAAATTACCGTGCGACTCTATAGCGAGGCCGGCAAGGCCGTGCTGGCGGTGATGGACAGGGGAACAGGCATACCTGTTGAGCAGTGTGAATCCGTCAAACGTCCTTTCATCCGGCTGGAAGCTGCACGCAGCGATGTCAGTGGCGCGGGCCTGGGGCTGGCCATCGTCGAGCGGGCTGCCAGGTTGCATCACGGGGAATTCCATCTGGACGAACGCGCGGGTGGCGGCCTGGTGGCGAAGCTGGTGCTGCCAAGAGCTTGAATGCACGTGACTGGATAATTTCCGGTGATCCCGGTAGTTTCGTCATTGATAAGACAACTGATAAAACCACTCATTCTGGCTAAGGGCTAAAGCCCAAGCCATCATTGATAGCCATTCGACTAAGCCAGCACACCCTAAAGGGTACAAGAGCTGGCAAGTCGCTGGTTATCCCGCGAATAAGTAGTGACTTTGCAATCGTTTTATTGATTGCTTAGTCAATACTTAGTTGTTTCATCAGGCGGGAATCCAGCTGATTGAATAATGCCCGCGTAGCGTGACAGCTTGGGTTTTGTCTGCTGCGCAGAGTATTTTGTTGACTGGATTCCCGCCTGCGCGGGAATGAGTGCGCCCGTGAAGGCGCGCAAATAGCACGGTGCAAGTCCGTGTCGGAGTATGCCATATCTCCGTAGCTGAAGGTAACTGCGTCGTCGCGAGGCGGGGTGGGGAGCAACTGGAAGCGAACTGGCGGTCCGTAGTAAAGCGAACTCGTTTCGGCGGGGTGTGACGGCGAGCCTGCTCGTTCAAGGTGAAGCCCGAAACT
>JAUSAO010000133.1 GCA_030652475.1 Gallionella sp.
GATAAATCATGGCAAAGAGCAAATTTGAACGTACGAAGCCGCACGTGAACGTAGGCACGATTGGCCACGTTGACCACGGCAAGACCACCCTGACAGCGGCGATCACGACCGTATTGTCGAAGAAGTTTGGCGGCGAAGCCAAGGCGTACGACCAGATCGACGCGGCGCCGGAAGAGAAGGCGCGCGGTATTACTATTAATACAGCCCACGTCGAATACGAGACCCAGACACGCCACTACGCGCACGTTGACTGCCCGGGCCACGCCGACTACGTCAAGAACATGATCACCGGTGCAGCCCAGATGGACGGCGCGATCCTGGTTGTGTCCGCAGCCGACGGCCCGATGCCCCAGACCCGCGAGCACATCCTGCTGGCCCGTCAGGTAGGCGTACCGTACATCATCGTGTTCCTGAACAAGTGCGACATGGTTGACGATGCCGAACTGCTGGAACTGGTTGAAATGGAAGTGCGCGAGCTGCTCTCCAAGTACGACTTCCCCGGTGACGACACCCCGATCATCCACGGCAGCGCCAAGCTGGCGGTGGAAGGCGACCAAAGCGAACTGGGCGAACCGTCCATCTTCCGTCTGGCCGAAGCCCTGGACACCTACATCCCGACACCCGAGCGCGCTATTGATGGCGCCTTCCTGATGCCCGTGGAAGACGTGTTCTCCATCTCCGGTCGCGGTACTGTTGTAACAGGTCGTATCGAGCGCGGCGTCGTCAAGGTTGGCGAAGAGTTGGAAATCGTCGGCATCAAGCCCACCCTGAAGACCACCTGCACCGGCGTTGAAATGTTCCGCAAGCTGCTGGACCAAGGTCAGGCTGGCGACAACGTCGGCGTGCTGCTGCGCGGCACCAAGCGTGAAGAAGTCGAGCGCGGCCAAGTGCTGTGCAAGCCGGGCTCCATCAAGCCGCACACCAAGTTCACTGCCGAGATCTACGTGCTGGGCAAGGACGAAGGCGGCCGTCATACCCCGTTCTTCCAGGGCTATCGTCCGCAGTTCTATTTCCGTACCACTGACGTGACCGGAGCGGTTGAACTGCCGGCCGGCACCGAGATGGTGATGCCTGGCGACAACGTATCGATCACGGTGAACCTGATCAACCCGATCGCGATGGAAGAAGGTCTGCGCTTCGCGAT